>JAITQY010000183.1 GCA_031288675.1 Oscillospiraceae bacterium
GACCGAAATAGGCAACGACTATATGGCAGAGTTCACTAACGTCACTCTGACGTTCAATTTTGGTTCGTCCGGCACTCTGCAAACGCAAATAGAGGAGGGCGCTCCGGCTGACGTGTTCCTCTCCGCCGCTCAAAAACAAATGGACGCGCTTGCGGAAAAGGATTTGATTATTGCCGATACGCGCCGCAATTTACTTGTAAATAAAGTGGTTCTTATAGTTCCGGCAAATTCGGACAAAGGTATTACATCTTTTGAAGACGTAGCGACTGACAAAGTAACCGTAGCCGCAATCGGCGGCGAGAACGTTCCGGTAGGCGACTACGCGCGCGAGGTATTTACAACGCTCGGAACGCTTGATACCGTACTGGCTAAGGCTTCGCTTGGCAGCGACGTTCGTCAGGTTTTGTCGTGGGTCGAGAGCGGCGACGCTGACTGCGGAATCGTCTACGCTACAGACGCGGCAACTACCGGCGGCGTAACGATAGTCGCGGAAGCTCCGGAAGGCAGCCACAAGGCTATCGTATATCCCGGCGCGGTAATCGCGGATTCCGCAAACGCAGACACGGCACAGGCGTTTTTGGACTACTTATCATCGCCTGCGGCGGCGGCAAAATTTGAAGCCGCCGGATTTACAATCGCAGGTTAGATGTCCCCGATAATAATCTCGCTGAAAGTAACGGTCACCGCGACGGCGCTTGCGTCGCTCGCGGGATTGTTTGCGGCGAAACAGGTCGTCAAGCTGAAGCGCGGACGCGCTTTGGCTGACGGCTTGCTGACGCTTCCGATGGTGCTTCCGCCGACAGTCACGGGCTTTTTGCTCCTGCTGATATTCGGGCGGAACGGACTGCTCGGTAATTTTTTGTTTGAGGTGGGCTTTCCCGTTGTTTTCACACTCAAAGGAGCGGTAATTGCGGCGGCTGTGGTAAGTTTTCCGCTGATGTACCGTGCGGCGCGCGGCGCGTTTGAGGCGCTTGACCCCAGTCTTGTCGAAGCGGCGCGAACATTGGGCTGCAGTGAAATCTACATCTTTTGGAAAGTTATAGTACCGTGCTGTTCACACGGAGTAGTCAGCGGAATGGTGCTTACGTTCGCACGCGCACTCGGCGAATTCGGCGCGACCAGTATGCTTGCCGGAAATATGCCGGGCAAAACTCAGACTATGCCGCTTGCGATTTATTCCGCCGTACAAGGCAACCACCGCGAGAGCGTATATATTTGGGTCGCGATAACCGCCGGAATATCGCTTGTCAGCATAGTTCTGCTGAATTTGATTACCCGAAAAGACAGATGAAATCAGCGCAAAAAATACTTGACAAAAACGAATAGTTGTGTTATAGTGCTTACCGTTGAGTGTGCGCGAGTGGTGGAATTGGTAGACTCGCAAGATTCAGGTTCTTGTGTGCAATACGCACGTGGGGGTTCAAGTCCCCCCTCGCGCACCACGTCGGAGCAAAGTCCGCTTTCTTTCGTTTTCCTCTGAAGCCGAAAACTGCGGACGCTCCCTTGTCCTCCTTTTCCGAATGAGAACCGCTTTGCTGGGTTTTCATTCGGGGAGGGGGCATATTTTTCGCAGTACCAGTCCCTGCCAGACGTTAGACACGGCGGACAATAAGAATATAACTTACGGAGCCTTCAAGGCTCTGTAAATTTGTGTATTTTAAGAAAAACGCGGGAGATCACTCCTGCGTTTTTCATACTGACCTCGCGTCCGCAGAAGCGCCTGAGCCATCTTTGTATAGCAAATGTCAAAGCAAATCACACACTGCGGAAAAGCGCGTGATAATTAGTGCAGTTACTCGTTGATAAAGTAGCAGTGGTCGAGTATAACGTTTGCGTCAGCGTCAGGAGCGGTCATACGCGGACAGGCGTAACGCTCAAAGAACCACCACGCTCCGTCTGCGTCAGGCTTGATTTCCAGCCCTGCGTCTTTCAGAGATTTGAGGACAAGATCGTCCTGACCGTAAATATCGGCTTCGGGTCCGTAAAGCCAGCAAACGCCGATATGTTCTTGCGGTAAGTCAATGGAGCTGAAGCCGTCCGGTACGGCGGTATCTGCGGAGCAGAACATACCGATCCAATATTGGAACGGTTCATCGTCTTTGAAACGCATTAGTCCGATGTAGGCGTCGCTGTCTTCAAAGTAGTCGGAGCGGAAATTAGGCGCGTTTTCGATTGCGCTGAACCAATTGTTTTCGTGCCATTCGCTCCATTTGCTGCTAAAATAACCGTTCACGCGGTCTTCGTCGCCGTATTTTTTGCCTATAAAACGTGTCGCAGGCAATGTCTGCTTGTAGCATTTAACCGCCTTGATACTCGACGGAATGGCAAGCATTTCAACCGTAAGGTTTTCCGGATTGTCTGTCATGGCGATAATGTAACCGAAACCGCTTGACGCGTGTACGGCGCAGTATGCTCCTTGCCTTAACTCCGCGAGCGAAGCCGCAGCAGTCAGGTCAGTAATTTTTTCGGGTGCGGCGTACTTGGTGTAGCTCTCGTCAAACAGACCGAATATAGCCGCTCCGTTGGGCAATCCGAGCTCGTCCAAGGCGGGGTCGTGAGAAATTGTGAGCGGCCATACGCCGACATAAGTTGCCGTTAACTGTTCCATTGCAAACCTCCTATTTTTTAACTAATATACCAGACTATTCCAGAAATTGCAAGTGAAATTTTCGCGTGATAGCAGTACGCTCCTAAAGTGTTTGTATAAAATAGCTTATTTTAACTGTAAATAATTTAGAATATTGCAAAAATATCTTGACAAATTGCGACAGACATATATAATGATACACATAAATTGAATAAGTTTTATAGTGGCGTGACTATTACAGACAGCAAATTTATAATGCCAGCTAACGGGGGTACTGTCAGACAGTAATACGCCGAAAACGCATCAAAGAGACACGTTATTTTTGGATAAGCATTATAGTAGAGTAAAACGGCGGAGGCATTTGCCTCCGCCGTTAAGTTGTGTAATCCATTCTCTGTCTGTCCGTGAACCCTCAGCAATGTGTTCCCGAGTCCTGAACAAGTATAAATATCGTCATTTTTCACAAAAAAATAAAAAGTGTTGACATTAATTTATGTTTATGTTAATATATGTCATAAATAATAGATTATGTCTTGTCCACCAACTCCCGTAATCGCGCTCCTTTAGATTTCCTCTAACTGGTTGCGAACATCCGTAGATACTGTATTTGTGATTTCGTACATCACTTGCTGGTAGGAGTCCTCAGCATACGATGTAACCGTAAGATCAACGGTGATGTGTCCGGTCACACCTTTCTGCACCGTTACTCCCCCTGATGAAATCGAACCGTAGCCCGAAGTAAATTCCACATTGGAATAATCGTTGGATGACAGTGCGTTAAGCTCCTTGCCCGCAGTTCCCGTCTGTTGCTCGAAACCGTATTCGAGAATTTTGATTGCCGCCATAATTTGATACACTCCTTTTTGGTTTTTTATTATTTGTTAAACGCCACAAATTTTCAATGTTCGTCATAAACATCGTCATAGTGACATTATAACCATCAATATGATTCGGATAGATAACTATAATTTAGGTATCAAATTTACATATAATAATTTATAAAATCTATGTATTCGACATTATATAAGACTGTTAGGGATTGGAAGCGGACATGACGTTGACCATTACAAGAATGAGACCCATGCATCGGTTGAGATTACTGACACAACAATCAAAGATAGTCTTGAAAAGCACATGAGCAACAGCAGTCAACAATTCCATGTTTCGAGGTCACGGGAGTAAGTGATATTCCAACCACGGTTAATGTGTTCCTAAAGATGCTGAAAATCCAGACAAACGGCGGCACGACAAACGTAATCAGCAACCAAACGGCTGCGGCGGATTCGCAGGGCAATATACAACCGTCAAGCGGAAAACTTAATTTCTTGTCTTAGGCTTAGTACTAACGATTACAGCAATCTATACGGCACAGGTGAAGATAAGCGCCTGTGCCGTTGTGTTGCGGTAGGAATTTGACTGAAAGAATTAGGATTATTTGATGCGTATATATTCTTTCTCCCAAGCGTACAGCTGCGTATAAGTTCAGCAAACTCCGCAATACACTGTATAACAGCGCGGTTCAGATTCGCTTTGACCGTCGGCGTACCGGCAGCACTCCGCGTGCCAAAGCAAGACCGTGAATCAGACGGTATGTTTCATCTAAACCTTTTGCCCGAAGAATATTTTCGCCAACGCAGCTGCGGTTATAGCGCGCGTCTATACAAATTGGCGTAACCGTTTCGGGCACGGAGTAGATGTTTACAGGCTCGTCGTCCACAAGCACGTCTATCCTGTATGCCAGACAGGCGTCGCGCTTACTGCCCGGCAACTCGCTGTCGCAAAATACGACGCGCTGAAACAGAATTTTATTACGCATTAGCCAGCCGCGCACCAGCAGACGCATAATGCGCCCTTTCAAACCTCCGCGGCAAGTATATACGCGTTTTGTTATAATAAAAACTTTATGACCGTCTTTCTTGAGCTTACGTAACAATTCCCTCGCGCCTGTTCGCGCGGGCTGAATTGTAGAATATTTCAGCAAATAACGCTTCCAGCGCGCTCGCAGCAACTCGTCGGAACAGTGAAAAATATCGCGTGTATCGTTTAGCTCGGAATGACGAAGCTCTCGGTTGAAACGGTAGAATCCGCTGATGTTCGTTAGCACGCCGTCTAAGTCAATGCCAATGTTCATTGCTTTCCGCCTTTCATTGTTTCCTTTGAAAAAGAAAGTGTTTCAGAGCTAAATCAGTCTATCATATTTTATAACACCTGTCAATTAAAAAAATGATTATTTATTTGTGCGCTTGATATTTTTTTATTCGCAAAGTCCGGAGATACCGGACTTTCTTTTGTTTAGACTGATTAATATGTTGTTAAATATCGAATTATAAAATAAAATCTTGCATTTCATTAAAAAATATGATATAATGCACAAAGTACTTGAAAAACAAATACTATATAATCCTATTTTAGATAAATAAACTTGATAATGAATATTTGTTTTTATTGCGCGGTTAAGGAGGGGGTGTATGGGAAAGAAATATCTCAGCCAAAATGTTCTGGAAGCCTTTATGGAAAGGATAGCATATATTTTTGAAAAATTTGACCACATTATTGTTGCGTTTTCAGGCGGCAAAGACTCCGGTCTGATGCTGGAACTGATAAATCTGTATTATGAACAGCATCACCCCGCCTCCAAAGTCTCCGTATATCATATTGACTATGAGGGCGGATATCAGTATACAATGGATTACGTAAACCGTTGTATGGGCAAATATCCCTACTTTGACTATTATCATCTTTGTATGCCGGTTTCCGCCTCCTGCGGAGTATCTATGTACCGCTCCACTTGGATGCCGTGGAATCCTGAGGAAAGGGCGCTTTGGGTCAAGGATATTCCTCCCGGAGCTATTTCGCTGTATAATAACCCGTTTAATTTTTTTGAAGTCGGTATGTCTGATTATATATTTCAAAATAAATTCGGTAAATGGTTGCACGAGAAAAGCGGCGCGAAACGCACCGCCGTATTGGTGGCTATACGCACGCAGGAAAGCCTCCACCGCTATCACGCGGTTACGCGCAGCAATTCATTCCGTATGTTCGGCACAATCGCCTACAGCACGCGTATCGCTATGAACGTATATAATTTCTACCCGCTGTACGATTGGAGAGCGGAAGACATTTGGACTGCTAACGCTAAGTTCGGCTTTGACTATAATAAACTGTATGACCTGTTCCATCTGTCTGGAGTTCCTCTGGGTGAGATGCGCGTGGCTAACCCTTTTCACGATTGCGGAGTGGAGGCTCTGAAACTGTACAGGGCTATTGAACCCGACACTTGGGGGCGTTTAGTCGGACGTATAAACGGAGCTAATTTTGGCGCTATCTACGGCGGCACCAAAGCGGTCGGATATAAGGAGGTTTCTCTGCCGGAAGGGCATACGTGGAAAAGCTACGTTACTTTCCTCCTGAAAACACTTCCGAAACAAACGCGTGATATTTATTTGCGTAAATTTGAAGCTTCATTTAATTATTGGCTTATAAAGGGCGGCTCCTTACCGGCAAAGACGGTTAATGCGCTGCGCAGCACAAACATCGCGTTTGAGAGCTTGGGTAAACCGTCAGGTAATCGGAAATACACCAGCGAATACGAGGTCGTTCGCTTTGCCGAGTACCCTGATGACATACCGCCTAACATAAAGGATTTCCGGCTGCTGCCAAGTTATAAACGGATGTGCATAACCATACTTAAAAATGATACCTCCTGCAAATATATGGGGTTCAGTCAGACAAAAGATGAATTACAGAAAATAAAGGAGGCTCTTGACGTATGGAACCATCTTTCATAAGCCCGGCATACCGCATACGCCGGATTCCGGTTGAAAAAATACGCGCTAACGCGTATAATCCAAACAGCGTACCGCCTCCCGAAATGGAACTGCTTATTCAGTCCATCTTGGAAGACGGTTACACTATGCCGATCGTCTGCTATCACATCGCGGATACGGATGAATATGAAATCGTTGACGGATTCCACCGCTATATGGCGATGAAGCTTTCTCCGGAGATTGCCGGACGTGAAAACAATTGTCTGCCGGTAAGCGTAATTGACAAACCGCTTACTCACAGAATTGCCAGCACCGTAAGACATAACCGCGCAAGGGGAGTACACTCCATTGACCTTATGGTAAACATTGTGACGCAGTTGACGTCGGCCGGACTTAGCGACGAATGGATTATAAAGAACGTCGGTATGGATAATGATGAGCTATTGCGTCTCAAGCAAATCAGCGGATTATCCGCCTTATTTGCGGATAGGGAGTTTTCGCCTGCGTGGGAAAGCGAAAACCTTTTTTAATAAGACAAGCTCACTTCAAAAGAAATTATTTTTAGTTCACAAATTGTTTACGAATACGCGCAAATTACCTCTTGACAAATCCGTTTGATTGTGCTATAATATCAGTATACAAACTTTTGACATATCTTATTCCGCTTAAAACAGACTTGCCATTGTCAGGAAGCAGTTTGCCGTCCACGTACTCCATGGCCACGGGTCGGACGCGATTGGCGGAAGGTCAAAGTCAATCCACTCGCCCGCCTGCGACTCGTGATTATCCGGATACTTGTCAACAGGGCTGAATCCGAGTATCATACCTTTTTCGCAGATATTGTCAAGATAGCGTTCCGCAATTAAACGCGCTTCCGCTTCCTTGCCGGCAGTGAACAACCCGACGGTAAGGATCATATTCTGCGGAGCTATAACGCGCCCGAGTGTGAATTGGTGCGCAAGTCCGAGCTTTGGCGACTTCAGGCTCTCTGACATTAGCCCTATCGGCGACAGCCATTCACCCTCTTTGATAAGATTTGCCGTTACCTTGTCAATGATGTTCTGCGGCAGCCGCTTGCCGAGCATAATAGGCTGAAGCGTTGCAAGACTTAGGCTCTTTACCGGCTGTTTGGCAAACTTCTTCGTGACGAACTGACCGTTCTCATCATCCCAGAATTCACTGATAATCGTTTGCAAAAGTTTCTTTGAACGCGTGTCGAACTCGTCCGCAATTGCCGTATCTCCGGCTTTGCGCGCAAGAAGTCCGGTCATCTCCATTAGCACTACAAGAAACGCGAGTATATCCGGATTGCTCGCCGGGAAACCGTCCGCAAATATGCTTGCGTCGTCCCATCCGGAGTCGTGCGGACTTTTTGCGTAAATCACATCGTCCCCTCGCCCGGCAGTTTTCAGCTTTGTCCAGAAGTTGACCCATTTAGCGAACTTAGGTTACATACGCTTTCATTCCTCCGGCGTTAGGAACGCGTCGCCGCACCGCTGAATTACCCAGTCAAGCGCAAAGCCCTGAAACGGTGCTTGTATCCCGGCTCCGCCGGTATAGAACAGCATTCCCGGCAGTTGACCGGTTACGGAATCCTGATGCTCGAACAGACTGCAAATTTGTCTCCAAGCCTCGTTCGGGTTCGCCTGCTGAGCCAGCGCGTTATATGACTGCTGCCAGCTTGCCGCCGCTGTCAGCCATTGCAGGTGCATTAAAATCATCGGTGTGGTATAATATCCGCCGTGCTTTACGCGGTGCGACCAGATAAGCCATTTAGCGTACTCTGCGATCTCGGCGTATTTGGAGGGCGTTGATGGATAGTTCTTGCTGAAGTCCTCATAGTCGGCTTTATTTTCAGCAATCAAGGCGTCAAAATCTTCGTAAGTTCCATAGCCTGTGAACTCTGCTGACGCGTCATATTCATGGATTGCAACGTCAAGCTCACGAGTGTCCTCCGCGGGTGTGAGAATTGCCTTAAAACTTTTGCACGCGCCGTTATCGAAATGACTTTCGTAAGTCACGTTGCCCTTAATGGACTCGAAAAATACTTTCCCAAAACGTCCGAAATTGACCTCAAAATGTCCGTTTTCCGGAGAAAAAACTCCCTCGCAGACTGCCGCCTCCGTGTCAGGCGAAGAGTTACGCGCCCGAAGTGAGATTTCAATAGGAGCATTTCCGCGTATCCTCAGATGACCCTTATCGGTCAAAACGATTTCACCCCAGCCTTCCGCTTCACCGTACTGCTGAAAGCGAACAGAGCCTTCGTCGGCAGTGTACCAGTAGCGAACCTCGCGCGGTATGCCCGTGTACGGCGCGCGCTGGAACAGCTTAATGTCAAAGTTGAAAGCTCCGCCCTGCATAGCGTTATCTATTTTGAAGTTTGATAACCGCAGAATAGGCAGATTGTAGTCCTCATAGAGGTAGAAATACGAGCCGTGCCGTCCGTACGGCGTCTGAATCAAGTCAAACTTTTGACCCTTACCGAATTTTACGCTCATTTTAATGTACCTCCTTTTCGAGCTTGCCGCCTACCGAATCTAACGCGCTGATTAGTGACTGAAGTTCCAAATCGTATTTAGGCGAACTGCCGCCTGTGGGAATACCGCCGTATTCGCCGGCGTAGGCGTAGAAATACTGTTGTTTATCCGCGTTAAAACGGTATTTGTGCCACCAGTTAAGCTGAGCGCGAATAACAGAAATAAGCTCCGTTTTCTTATCTGTACCGGCGGCAGACAGCTTGCCGGAAATATACAGCGCGCTTAACGCCGCCGCGTATGCAGGACGTTTACGATCAGATGACTTAGCCCAAGCAAGCGCGGCGCTGACCGCAAGCTCCGCATCCGTAAACACGAACGGGTCGTCTGTTCCGAATGCCCAAACCGAGTAGGCGTCTTCTTCGGTGATTGCCGGATTCAGCTTCCATCTGAAAATTGCAAACTCAGTAAGATTGGCGCTGATACAATCTGTAAGCGGAAGCGTAATTGACGGAGTTTCAGCGTAATCACCGAGACTGAACATCGCGAGGTCTATTTTACCGTTTTGCGCAGTTACGTCAAGGCACGCCGGAACGCTGCTCCACTGCTTGATAACCCATGTATCATCGAATGTATGCTTGCCTTCAAGAACTTTGAGTACGATTCGTCCGCCACTGTTAAGTTCCGCGCCGTCAGGAAGGTTTAGAGTACTGCCGCTGCCCATTCCGGCTGCCGCTTGTTTGGATAAGCGCAAAGCGGGTACATTGCCCTCAAGCCGCAGCGCGTTGACGGAAGCGTCAATCGCTATTTTTAGCTCTCCGGCGGCGGACGTTACGGCTACAGAACCGTAGCCGGCGGTAACGCCGTATGTAACCTCCGCGCCAGACGCGTCAAAGATTTGCAGTTGCAGAACTCCGCCGCTTTGAGCCGCGCCGAGCATATGCTCAAAGCCAAGTCCTTCGCCGCCGGCAGGCTTAATGCCAACGTACCAGCCCTCCGGCTTCTGCGGATTTGTTCCGTTCTCGCGGCAGAAGATAACCGAAGCTCCGCCGTGCGCCAACGGAAGTTTTGAAATGTTCATCATAAATCCTCCTTAATTTAATAGGTAGGTATTGATAGTTGATAATTATACGCTGCGTTGGGGTGGAATTGTTTGAGAGACCGCAATAAAGAGACTGTGTCAGAGAGATGACGGGCGGGTAAAGACCCGCCCCGTAAAATACACTGTTAAATCAACGGACGATTAGGATCCGCGAGCGCGACATAGTCGCTGCCGAACAGTTTGGTTTCCGCTTCGCTGATGACCTCGTCCATCGTGAACGGGTCGGGAGACTGCTTGAAGAACATCTTGGTAGGCGTGGGATCGGTGTATAAGCCGACCATATTTCCGATAGTGATAAATACACTTCCGCTGACTTTAGAGGAGCGATCGGAAGCGAGATAAGCGATAAACGGAGCTACGTTTTCCGGCGGAGTGTTGCTTTCATAGCTGAACACCTGAGTGTTCGGAGCGGTAAGACTTTCGCCCTCCGCTTCCGCGACTTGGCGAAGCGTTTCGATTTCATATGCCGCGCGGGTTCTTGCCGCCGGGCAGAAAGTGTTTGCCGTAATGCCATACGCCCACAGCTCTTTGGATAAGCCGCGTGTGAAGCCGACAACACCGCCGTTAGAGGCACAGTACTCCGCATGCTTGATAACGTCGCCCATAAATGCAGGACTGGCACAGTTGAGTATACGCCCGTATCCGGCTTTCTTCATATAAGGTACGGCGAACTTAACAACGTTGAAATAACCCTTAGGCTTAACGTCAAGCACTTTGTCCCACAGTTCTTCGGTGATATTCTCAACGTCGCTGACACCGAAACCTCCTGCCACGTTACATACGATGTCGAGCTTGCCGTATGTTTGAACAGCGAACTCTACAAGCTTTTGCGCTTCGTCCATTTTGGCAATGTCGGCAAAGCAAGCGGAAGCCTCGCCGCCCGCGGCTTTGATAGCGTCAGCAGTGGTTTGAGCGTCGCCGTTTTCCATTGCGTACTTTTCCTCGAACCACTTCTTCTGATCATCAGAGAGCTTTGCGTATTTGTCGTCAGAAACCATTGCCTTGCCGGTAGAGCCGGGTTTGCGGTTGTTGGTGACTACCTTAGCACCCTCCGCCGCGAACTTCATAGCGATGGCGCGCCCTATGCCTTGTCCGGAACCGGTGACGATAGCCACGCGCCCGTATAAAATTCCTGCCATAATTAGTTTCTCCTTTATAAAAACATTTGGTGATATTATACAATAGACTGCCGCAAATGTCAATTAGTTTTTAACGTTCAGCAGTTAATTCAGCCGACGCGGTGAAATTGCGCGCTGTAAATTGTAGTTTGGAAATTATAATCAAGACTGATACAGTAAAAATTGCCGCACCCCCATTGACAGAGGGGTTTAAGTTGGGTATAATAGGCGTATGAATGAAGAATTACAAGATTTGCTTGCTGAAATTCAGCGGCACAATAAGTTATATTATGAAAACGACGCTCCGGAGATAAGCGACTTTGAATACGACGCGCTTGTACGGCGGTTTGAGTCGCTTGGCGGTGTTATGCCGGATACGGTGGGCGGTAAGCCGTCGGAGAAATTTAAGCCGGTAACGCACGAGGTTCCGCTTGACAGTTTGCGCGACGTGTTCAGCGAGGAGGAATTTTCCGGAGAATTTGCCGCGCGTTATCCTGACGATACCGTTACGGTCGAGCCGAAAATTGACGGACTGTCGGTTGCGCTTGTTTATGAGCGCGGCAGGTTTGTGCTCGGCGCAACGCGCGGCAACGGTGCGGTAGGGGAGAACGTTACGGATAATTTGCGAACGATAGAGTCGATTCCTAAGACGATTGATTTCAAGGGTAAGCTGATTGTTCGCGGCGAGGTTTTTATGCCGATCTCAGTATTTGAGCGGCTTAACGCCGAGAGGGAGGAAAACGGGGAACGGCTGCTTGCCAATCCGCGTAACGCCGCGGCAGGCGCTTTACGCCAGCTTGACCCTAAAGTAACTGCATCGAGGAAATTAGATATTATCGTTTTCAATTTACAGCTTGCGGACGGTGAGGAATTTTCCTTACACAGCGACACGCTTGACCGGATGAGAGAACTCGGTTTTCCGGTGATCGGATATAAGCTATGTACCGGCAGGGCGGAGTGCATTGACGAGATACGCAGGATAGGCGAGGCGCGCGGCAGTTTAGAGTACGCTATGGACGGCGCGGTGGTGAAAATCAACTCACTTGAGCGGCGGCGTGAACTTGGCAGCACGTCACGAACTCCGCGTTGGGCGGTCGCGTATAAATATCCGCCGGAGGAAAAGGAAACTCTGCTTGAGGGAATTGCTATTCAAGTCGGGCGTACCGGAGTTCTGACGCCTAAGGCGGTTCTGAATCCGATCAGACTGGCGGGGACTACCGTAACATACGCAACGCTTCATAACGCGGATATAATAGCGGAAAAGGATATAAGGGCAGGCGACACGGTGCTGGTGCGTAAGGCGGGAGAAATAATCCCGGAGATTGTCAGACTTGTCAAACGCGGAGAGAATACGATACCGTTTGCAATGCCGAAGAACTGTCCGGAGTGCGGCGAGGAGGTCGCTCATGATGAATCAGATCCCGCTTACCGGTGTACTAATCCGCTTTGTCCGGCGCAAAAACTGCGCGGTATAGCGCATTTCGCGTCCAAGCAAGCGATGGATATTGAGGGGTTGGGAAAATCAGTAGTGTCCGCGCTTATTGAAGCGGAGTTGATACGCGATATTGCTGACTTGTATTCGCTGGAGGCGCAGGCTATAGCCGGATTAGAGCGGTTCGGGACAAAGTCGGCGGAGAATTTGGTTTCGGCGATTGAGCAATCTAAATCGCGCGGACTTGCGCGGTTACTAACGGGATTAGGCATCCGTCAGGTAGGGCAGGCGGCGGCGAAAGCGCTTGCGAGGCAGTTCAGCAATTTGGACGAACTTACGGAGGCGGACGAGGCAACTCTGACAGCGGTTCGCGACGTAGGACCGGTAACGGCGGAGTATATTTTCAAATTTTTCTCCAATCCTCAAACTTTGGAAGTGTTAGAGCGTCTGCGCTCGGCAGGTGTAGATTTTGCTTCCAAAGAGGAGGCCTCCGGTAACCGGTTGACCGGACAGACATTTGTGCTGACCGGCACATTAGAGAAGTATACGCGGGATGACGCGAAAGCGCGGCTCGAAAAGCTGGGGGCTACAGTTTCAGGAAGCGTGTCTAAGAAAACATCGTTTGTAGTAGCCGGATCGGACGCAGGAAGTAAGCTGGTAAAAGCGCGGGAATTAGGAGTAAAAGTAATAGGCGAGGCGGAGTTAGATGATCTGCTGAAAAATATGTAGCGGGCGAATTCTTATTCGCCCTTGCCGCGTTCCTTTGTAAGGGTTAGCTGGCAACCGTGCTTGCGATGCTGTCAACGATTTCGCCAAAACTGCGAACCGCCTTTCCGACCACGGTTTTAGCGCTGCTCTTACGGTGCTTCGGGCTAATGATAGCGCCGACCGCTACGCCGATAGCGGTACCAACTCCGATACCCTTTAGGAAATAATATCCTGACATTTTCAGTTACCTCAATTCACAAAATTTACACCGTTATTATGCGGAGAAAGAGCGAATTTATGCGTGTAAAAGCTCCGGCGCTGATTGACATTCACTCCCATTTTCGTGATCCCGGCTTTGAGTATAAGGAAGACATACTAAGCGGTTCCGCCGCCGCGCTTGCCGGAGGATATGCCGCAGTGGTTTGTATGGCAAATACGAAGCCTGTGATAGATACCGCAGAGCTTGTCCGCGCTCAGGTGAAGCGGTTTGGGAATTTGCCGGTGCGGCTTTATCAAGCCGCCGCGGCTACGGTCGGGCAGCAGGGCAAGGAACTAACTGATTTCGCCGCGCTTAAAGCTGCCGGAGCGATTGCCATTTCCGACGACGGACAGCCGATACTTGACGCTAAGGTGATGTATGACGTGCTTCAGGCGGCGAAAGATGCAGGGCTGCCGCTGATGACGCACAGTGAGGACGGACGGATTCCCGGACGCGGCTCGGCGGCGGAAGAATACATGGTTGCGCGCGACCTTATGCTTGCCGAGTATGCGGACGCTCCGGTACATATTCAGCACATTACGACTGCCAAGTCAGCGGATATGATACGTCAGGCTAAGCGCGGCGGAACAGCGGTGACTTGCGAAACCTGTCCGCACTACTTTATGTTTACGGAAGAAATTCGCGCTGAGAAAGGTTCGATAGCAAAAGTGTTTCCTCCGCTTAGGACGAGGCGTGACGCTGACGCGATCATTGAGGCGCTTGCGGACGGCACGATTGATATTATCGCGACAGACCACGCTCCGCACAGCCGCGAGGAAAAGGCTCAGGCTTGGGAATTTGCGCCCGGAGGAATGATAGGGTTAGAAACAGCGTTTGCCGCAAGTCTGACCGCGCTGTATCACTCCGGCGCGCTAACGCTTTCGGAGCTGATTTCAAAATTCACTGACAATCCGCGCAAGCTGCTTAATCTGCCTGAAACTGATGATTACATTGAATTCGACCCTGATGAGGAATGGACTGTTACGGAAGCGGACATAAAAAGTAAGAGCGCAAACAGTCCATTTTTAGGCGTCAGACTTCGCGGGAAAATTATGTAGTAGGCAGGTATTAGTCGACAGTCGAGAGTGGACGAGGGAAACGCGAGGTAGGCGTTAGGTAGTAGTCGGGAGTAGGCAGTCAAAAGTGTACGGGGGAACACGTAGTAATGGCAAGTTGCAAATGGCAAATTGAAAATTAGGACGGGAGAAACGGCGGGCGAGCGGTGCCGAGATAGTCGTTAGTCGAGAGTGAGCAGTGGACGAGGAGTACCAGGGCGAGCAATGCTCACCCCTACGGAAAACGAGATAGTCGGCAGTCAATAGTCGGGAGTAGGCAGGGGACGATGGAAACGAGCAACATTGATCATCAAATATTAGTCATGAATCATTACTCGAGTATTATAGCACAA
>JAITQY010000171.1 GCA_031288675.1 Oscillospiraceae bacterium
CAACATCCAGTACGGCAATCTTTTATATTTTTCATCGCGGGAGCTGTAAGTATCAAGATTATCATAGTGCTTTGCGAGATTCTTCATAATAGTTCCAAACTCTTTAACGTAGAAAAACCGGACGCTTATTCGCGCCGCATTTGGCGAGAGGCACATAATGTAAAACGGATTATCCCATTTAACGCCATCAATCTCAGGCAATTTCCCTTGCGCAATATGCTTCATCGCCGCAGACAGGTTTACGTCCTCATCGGACTCAGGCTCGGCGATAAGTGTGCTTGCGAATACTGCCGATTCCTTTTCTCCGCCGCCCTCCGACCAATATACAAGCGTATCTGCTCCAAGCGACTGGTGGTGATTGGGGTCAGAAAGCAAGTCGTTAAGCGCAGTAGCATAAGCAAACGCGGCTTTCGCTCCGATTTGTGCCGCAGGGTCTTTCGGTACACTGCCATATGAGCGGAAACTTGTCTGGTCATTCATACTTATCAATGGTTGAGCGCCCATAGTTACACCGTTCAGCGCGACCGGGTAGTGAAGTCTTTTAATAGAATCAAGTTTGCCTGTAACAAGGCATATACTCTGTTCTCTTTCCTGTTTCTGTGACGATTCCCATATCTCAATAATTTCATCGTCCCCGTCCGTATAATCCACGCGTTTGCCGTTTACCATAAAGACAAATTTCGCGCTCAACATATCTTTGTCAGAAATAGTTAAATTTTCATTTGTTAAAGAGAAAGTATAGCTGTCAATAACGCTCGGCTTATCTTTATTATAATTTATAGTGTATGCCGGTGCTCCGGCAGAAAAATAAGCAGTTATCGCTTTAGCGGCAGGAGTATTAATATTGCCAAGCAATTCTATATGTAATTTACATGACGCCTCCCATTTCTTATCGGCAAGACCAAGTAAATATTCACCCTTATCACAAAGAAAATATGCCTTTGTTCCGACACGCCCTTCAGCAAGAGGCAAGGCAAGCGTCAGTTTAGAGAGTTTTTTATCGCTTGGATCCCCAAGTTGACGGATTCCTAACAGCGTTCCATCCTCTGCAAGTTCAAGCGCATGTGAAACCCCGCGTTTCTGCCATCCGGGTTTAACGTCCGCAGTGTCCTCATAGCGGCGCACGAGTGATTGGATAATCATCTTAACACCTCCGCACCGCGCAGGTCAATCACACCGCATTTAAGCTCCGCCATAAAGTACATCGGGTTGAACGCGTCCACCACTTCAACTGTAATCTCGGTCTTTTTCCCAGACTCGTCCTTTCCTTTGACTTTTTCAGTGTGCTTTATGTAATCAATATCGTACAGCATAAGTCCAAGACTTCGGGTATCGCCTATAAAATCGGGCAGAGCTTCGCCGTCCTCAATCAGGCGTATTTTTGCCGGAAACTCACGGGTTCCGAGATAAGGCATATGATAACACTGACCGTTGCGCAACCGCCGTTTAAGCATCTCCGCAAACTTGCCCTCATTGTCGCTTTCCCCTACTTTATCCGTCATTACGAAGTGACCCGTCACTACATAACGCACGTCGCGCAATACTAACGCGGCGCGCTGAGCGCGGTCATCTGACGCCGCGATGTAGGGTTTCCCGGCGGACGCTTTGCTGTTTACCTCGTTGCGGCGAATGTTCTCAAAACGTATCGGGTTGCAGACGGCAATTTCATCAATCACATACCGTATCGCTGGCTTCCACATCACCGCCTCTAATATTCCGCGAGCCGCAGACGGTGTTATAACCTCATAGCTAACACGCTCCACTTTAAGCTCCGGGCGAGAGAAGCACGCATAATCACCCCAGATTTCTACTTTGAATCCGAATCCCAATTTAAGTACCTCCTTATAAAAACAGTCCCATTCCTACTTGCGGAATAAGCTCTACGCCATAATTTTCATTATAATACTCTTCATTTATCAGCAGAATTTCATTATCATTTTCAGCAACTCGCTCAATCACCCCAAGTTTCATCATGTTTTGAACCTCACGGCGGCGAAGCGAAACTGCGTATCTGCCAGCTTCACGGAAAAGCGCACGTGTACGCTCGCCGGCACGTAAACGAGCCTCTAATTCCGGCGCTTCACGCAGGCAGAAAACGCTTTGCGTATCGTCCTCAATAATGCTAACCTGGTCTGCGATTTCACGGAACGGAATGCTAAACCCTTTTATCCCGTTGTTAAGAGCGTTAATTATCCCCTTTGAGTCAAGCGCACTGTTGCCTTTATTATAAAACAACTGATCAAAATATGCTTTGACCGCATCCAGCGACGATATGTCTTCAAACTTCGGCGCAACGATATCAAAAGCATCTATGAATACCGCCTGCGCCGGCGGCGGTGTATGCTCCGCAGATTTGAACACGTATACGATAGATTCGTCAAGCGGACGTTTGTTGTTGCGGTTACAGCGTCCCGCCGCCTGAACTATCGAGTCTAATCCGGCTCTCTCACGGTAAACTGCCGGGAAATCAAGGTCAACGCCCGCTTCCACCATACTGGTGCTTACCACGCGGCACGGAAGGTTGTCAGCCAGCCGCTGCCGTATTTCTGTCAGGATGCGCGTGCGGTGTTCCGGATACATCGTAGTCGAAAGATGAAACACACCGTCGCCCTTCTGAAGCATCGAAAACAACTGCTGAGCCTGTTTGCGCGTATTTACAATGCACAAAACCTGCTCGTGAGCGTTAATGCGTTCCGCAAGTTCGGCGTCTGTAAGCGGCGTATCAATACGCTGAATCTCAGTGCGGCGCAAAAAGTTATAAAGCTCCGCCGGACTTTCTGTAATCTCCTTAGGGACAAGCGGCTCAAAGAACCTGTCAAGCGAGGATTGCGTCGCGGTAGCAAGAACGGCAGTGCAATTATAGTTTTTCACAAGTTCGCCAATCGCTTTTACACAC
>JAITQY010000032.1 GCA_031288675.1 Oscillospiraceae bacterium
CGCCGCGCATAACTGCCGCAGCCGCCATAGTCGCGTCAACAAGCGGTTTATAGCCTGTACAGCGGCAGATGTTACGGTGCGCACGGAACCATTCGCGTACTTCTTCGCGCGTCGGATCCGCATTCTCTTTCAGCAATCCGTATGCCGAGATAATAAACCCGGGCGAGCAAAAGCCGCACTGCGCTCCGCCATAGGTGATCCACGCCTGCTGAATCGGATGCAAATGAAACGCGTCGCCTACCCCATCGATTGTAATAATTTTACTGAACGGCTCTACATTCTTCATTTTAATGTTGCATGAGCGCCTGACCTCATCGTTCAGGATGATAGAACACGCTCCGCAAAGTCCGGCGTCACATCCGACCTTTACGCCGGTAAATCCGTGACGGCGCAGTACTGTAGCTAAAGAGTCCTTCTCAGGATCGCATACTACAAAACGTTCAATACCGTTGATATTTAGAGACACACGTTTAAGTTGCATAATTACTATTCCTTTCCACTGTAAATTTTATCTGGTAATATTATACCACCTGTCCGCTAAAAATGCAACTGTTTTTAGAATAACACTCGTCATATTGCGATTCGCCGTTTTAATCAAAGTAAAGCCGTGCGAAACCCGCAATTACAATGCTCCGTCACGACATACCTCATTTTCAAAACATAAATTGAAAAAAATCGAAAAAAGCTCTTGACAAACTTAAAAAGGTGTGTTATTCTCATTTCAGTTATTACATATATATTTAATATGCAATAATAAATCTCTATATTGAAAGGGTCATTGTTATGAAACGACTATCACACATTTTTATTATCGCGCTCAGCCTTTCTCTTATCTTTGTGCTGACCGCTTGTAATTCTTCCACAGTCATAACCACCGACGCTCCGAACAGCACTCCCGCGGCTGAGGCTGCGCCTGCCGCGGAAACTCCGTCACTTGAGCAAACTTCTTTCAAGCTCGGTCATCTTAACAGCACCGCCCATCTGCTCGCGTTTGTCGCACAGGAAGAGGGCTTCTTCGAGGAAGAAGGTCTTAACGCGGAACTATTGCTGTTTTCCAGCTCCGGAGAGATGGTTCAGGGACTTAATTCCGGCAGCCTTGACGCCGCCCTTATCGGTTCCGTTCCGACTATAACATTCCAAAGTCAAGGTAATCCTATCACGATTTTCGGCGGCGCTATGACCAACGGTCACGGCTATGTTATCAAACCCGAATTCACAGAGGGATTAGACGATTGGGACATAACCATTCTTCGCGGGCGTAATGTAGCGTCGGTCAAGAACAGCGTTCAGGATTTGGAGCTTCTGATGCTTCTTGACGAAGCCGGACTTGTACCTGGTGAAGATGTAAACGTAGTATACTTCGACAGCCAAAAAGACGCTTACAACGCGCTTCAGGGCGCGGAGATTGACGCGGCAAGCGTATATTCGCCGTATGCGTCCTTAGCTCAAAGTCAGGGATATGAGGTCATTTACTATTGCTCCGAAGAAGAACTGTTCCATAACCAGCCGTGCTGCCGTCAGGTTGCGCCTACTCAGGCACTGCTTGACAAGCCGAACACATACACGGCGTTTGAACGCGCCCTTATCAAGGCATACAAATTCTCGCAGGAGAATCAGGACAAAACCATTGCAGACGTCAAGAAGTATATTGACATTGAAGACGAACTTCTGCGCACGGAAATTTACGGAGGTTACAGTTTCTCCGTGCCTGACCCCGACCGTATAGCTACTGCCGAGCTTAAAGAGAAAGTCGTAGAATTCGGCTACACTGAGGACTATGATATTGACATGCTGTATAACACCGATATTTATAAGAACGCGTTAGACAGTATTTTGGACGAGTATCCCGATGACGCCGTATATAAGGAACTCGTAGTACGTTTTGAGGAGAGCAACTAAGTCTTGTCTAAGATTGATATTCAAAATTTAAGTGTTACATACGAAGAGCGCGGCGACCTCTTCACCGCACTCAGCGATGTGAGTTTCAGCGTTAATGACGGCGAATTTGTTAGTGTGATTGGTTCTTCCGGCTGCGGCAAAAGTACCCTGCTAAGCGTTTTGGAGGGCTTGCGTACCCCGACCTCCGGCACAGTTCTGATTGACGGCAAGCCGCTTACCGGCACCGGTCTTGACCGTGGCGTAGTTTTTCAGCAATATTCTTTATTTCCCTGGATGACGGCAAGAGGAAATGTAGCGTTCGGAATCAAACAGACCCGCAAGGGTTTTACACACAAGCAGAGATTAGAAATAGCAGACGAATATCTGGAAAAAGTCGGACTTTCTGAAGCGTCAAACCGCTACCCTTCACGCCTGTCCGGCGGTATGCAGCAACGCGTCGCCATAGCCCGCGCTCTCGCAATGGATACTGATATTTTACTGATGGATGAGCCGTTCGGCGCGGTTGACGCAAAGAACCGCGTTATCCTGCAGGAGCTTCTGCTGCGCTTGTGGCAGAACGAGCAAAAGCATAAAACGGTCGTGTTTATCACACACGATATTGACGAGGCTATATTCCTGTCCGACCGCGTGATAATGTTCACAGAAAGCCCCGGTACGGTGTCAAAGGACATCTCTGTGCCGTTCCCCCGTCCGCGTGAGCGCGCCGCGCTTCTTCACTCCCCTGATTACGCAGACTTCCGAAGCAATCTGACTACGCTGTTCTTTGACACAGAAGCTAAAATCGGCGAAACTGAGGAGGATTGGGTAGTAATATGAATATTAAGAAGCGATTTGCAAAAATATCTCACCTGCTGTTTGTAACAGTATGCCTGATACATCTGATACCGAATAAGACAGTCAAACCGGACGAATTCCTTTACACGCTAGGCTTTGCGGTCATCGTAGAAATAGGGTTGATCGCCGTATGCGCGGCTGCAAAGAAGCCGTCAACCATGAATCTGCCCTGTGATATAGCGGCATTCTTGTACTCGCTGCTTATCGTGTGGACGCTTGCAACCTCTAAATTTTCTCTGCTGAAAGAGATGCTTTTTCCGCCTCCTGGAGTAGTTTTTAAGCAACTTATTACGGATATTCCGCAGTTGCTGCCGCATATCGGAAGCAGTCTTGCGTTAGTCGGAAAGGGATATGCGTTAGCGCTTGTGATTGCAGTGCCGCTCGGGCTAATACTCGGCACAGCTGTCAGAGCCGGAAGCGCGGCGACATATGTCTCTAAATTTATCGGAGCTATTCCGCCGGTAGTATATATACCGTATGGTATCGCGCTTCTACCGAGCTTCAGGGCTGTATCGGTTATGGTAATCTTTCTCGCATCGTTCTGGCCTATACTTGCGGCAACAATGAGCGGAGTTCTGTACATAGAGAAACGGATAGTAGACTCCGCAAGGGTGCTTAACGTCGGCAAATTTGAGACGCTTTGCAAGATAATCCTTCCCGCTTCCCTGCCGCAGATTTTTACCGGGATGGGACAGGGTCTGACGGTTTCGTTCATTTTGCTAACCTCTGCCGAGATGATAGGAGCGCGGAGCGGAATGGGCTACTATGTCAAAAACTACTCAGATTTGGGAAATTACACGCGTACTATAGTCGGAGTATTAGTAATCGGAATCGTCATCAGCCTTGTATTTTTCTTATTTAACAAACTGCAAAAATTCGCGCTGCGGTGGCGTTAACGCCGTAAATATTTATAAACATTCGGAGGGCAAAACAATGAGCAGCAAATATTGGAATGAGAACATAGAGACGCTTTCGCGTGATAAACTTGAGGAGTATCAATTAAAGCTCTTACGCGAGGAAGTTCAGTTCGCTTACGATAACGCGCCGTACTATAATCGTTCGTTTGACAACGCCGGATTAAAGCCGGACGACATCAAATCGCTTTCAGACTTGGCAAAGTTCCCTTTTATCGACAAGAAAACCCAGAGAGACACGCAGGGTATCGGCAGTTTTCTTGGCGAGCTGGCGGCGGTGCCGGAGGAGCAGGTGGTGTTCGTCTCCACATCGTCGGGTTCGACGGGCGTACCTACGATGAGTCCGTTTACCCAGCAGGATTTCGATGAGTGGCAGGATGTGGAATCGCGCATATTCTGGCAAGCCGGAATGCGTCCGAACGACCGCTACGTTCACGCGCTTAACTTCTCCCTGTACGTAGGAGGTCCTGACGTGATCGGAGCGCAGAGGCTCGGCGCGCTGTGCATATGGGGCGGCACACTGCCGTCAGAGCGTCTGATCTTTATTCTGCAAACATATAAGCCGACGTGTATTTGGACAAGTCCGAGTTACGCGTGGTATCTGGGTGAAACGTGCCGGAAGCGCGGCGTCGACCCTAAGAAAGACCTTGCCATAAACAAAATCTTTGTAGCGGGCGAAATGGGCGGCAGTATCGGCGCGACACGCAAGGCAATCGAAGACCTTTGGGGCGCGGAACTGTTCGACTTCTACGGGCTGA
>JAITQY010000135.1 GCA_031288675.1 Oscillospiraceae bacterium
TGAAATCTTGGACATCGTAAACGACCCGCGTTATACGCCCTATGACGGCGGACTGCACTATCCGCCGGAGTTATCCGACCGCCTTGTCAGGGAGGGCAATCTGACGTTCGGCAACCCCGATTTTCCGGGCGGAGAGGCGCTGAAGTATGAGTTTCTCGACGCGCATACGCTGCGGTGGCTGTATCACGGGTTCGAGTGGCGCGAGGAGTACTATGAAGCCTATGAGCCGGAGGAAAATATCGTGTTCTTCTTCCATAATATCAAGGGCAGTACTCCGCCGTCTATGCGAAGTTTCGTTGTGGACTTCAATACGAATCGCGTAACCGTTAACGAGGCGCAAATAGGCAACGACGATTATACTCCGCGCGACACGAGCAACCGTATGAGCTTTATGGCGATTGAGGGGCGCACCGTTAGCGGAGAACCGCACGGATATACCGACGATATGGTCGGGCAGGTCATCGCGTGGCAGCTTGGCGGAGGCTATTGGCTGACGCACCATTACATCAACACGAAATTCTTCCTTAACGAAATCGGCGCGGGTCCCGACCCGTTCCTGACAATCGCGGAACCGGCGCAGTATGTGGCGATAGATAAGGCTAAGGGTCTGTATCTGTTCAGCTGGAGGGAGATGGCGGGTCCCGGTATTATGGGCTGGGATTTGATGAACCTAAAGCAAATGCGCTCCTGCGGAATGTTCTACGGAATCAATGAGGGCGACCGTTTCGAGTGCTATTGTTTCACGCGTATCAACGGCAAGTTTTTGTCCGTTGAAGACCGTAAGGTGATGTGCCGCGACGGCATTTTCGCCGCAGTAAAATAATTTAGCGGAACTAACCGGCAAAGGGAGGGGTATATGTTAAATGTAACTAAATTTTGGCGCACGCTGTATTCAGGCGGCGACAGCGATACGTATCATAAACTTATGCGAATCCTCACGCAGAATAAGGTCAGATTCCGCGCAAGGTATTACGACAAATATTCCGAAAAGATAAGCCGAAAATACAGATGCAAAACCATTGGAGTCTACTTTTACGTCAACGAAAACGAAGCTTATAAAATACAAGATGAGTCTCCGGTTGACCCAGCCAACGGCTATGTTATAGAAATCCGGCGTAAGGATATTGAACGAGTGAAAGAGCTGCTTAGCGCCAAGCGGTAAGAGTAACAAAGATAACCCTATTATCATTATAGTCGGCAGTCGAGACAGGATATAGGCGTTAGGTAGTAGGAGTTAGGGGACGGGGAAAACGCGGAGGAATTGCAAGTTGCAAATGGCAAGTTGAAAATTAGGACGTGGGAAACGGCGGGCGAGCAATGCTCGCCCCTACAGTGGAACGTGTTTATTGAATGCGGTATCCCCAGATAAAAAGAGCATGTTCGCCCATACGGGGGAACGAGAAGATTGCAATGACGAGATAGCAGGCAGTGAACAGCAGGCAACACGCAAAAGGGTCACGCAATGAAGGGAAACGGAGAAAATCTAACTATTAAATCTATGAACATCAAACAACAACTGACAAACATATTCTCCGGCGCGTTTGAGCGCGCGGGATACAGCGCGGAATTAGGGACGGTCACGGTAAGCGACCGCCCCGACCTCTGTCAGTTCCAGTGCAACGGCGCGCTGTCCGCGGCGAAGCAGTATAAGACTAATCCGATGAGCATCGCTGAGGCGGTTTGCAGCGCACTGACAGAGGAAGAGAGAGAACTGCTTACGGTTGAGGCCGTGCGTCCGGGATTTCTTAACATCAGCGTCAGCGGCGCTTTGATTGCGGAACGGCTGAACGCTATCGCGGCGGACGGGCGGCTGCTTATGCCAAAGACGGACGCGCCCAAGACGATTATGCTTGACTACGGCGGTCCGAACGTTGCCAAGCCGCTGCACGTAGGGCATTTGCGCAGTGCGGTTATCGGTGACGCTCTGTACCGTATAGCGGCGTTTCTCGGGCACAGGACGGTAAGCGATATTCACCTGGGCGACTGGGGATTGCCGATGGGGCTGTGTATTCAGTGGATAATTGACAACAATATAGAGAAATTCGGTAACGGGGAGCTGAACAGTATCTACCCTGCCGCGACGGCACGCGCTAAAGATGACGCGGAGTTTGCCGCTAAAGCCCAAACCGTAACGCGTGAGCTTCAGCAGGGCGACGAGTATTATTACTCTATCTGGCAGCGAATACGCGCGGTATCCGTTGAGGACGCTAAGGCAAATTACGACGCGCTGAACGTGCGCGATTTCGATTACTGGTACGGCGAATCAACGGCTCAGACCGATGTGGACGAGGTAATAACGCGGCTTGAAGCCGCCGGATTGCTTAAAGAGGACGGCGGCGCGAAAATAGTCGAACTTCGCCGCGAAGAGGACAATGAGCCGGTTCCGCCGATAATAATCGTGAAGAGCGGCGGAGGCGAGTTATATTCCACGACCGACCTTGCGACGATTATTCAGAGGGAGCGCGACTTTGCTCCAGACGAATACTGGTATCTGACCGACCAGCGGCAGATACTGCACTTCAAGCAAGTATTCCGGACGGCGGCGCTGGGCGGTTTCTCCGGCGCGGAGTTTACGCATATCGCGTTCGGGACGGTTAACGGCGCGGACGGGAAGCCGTTTAAGACGCGGACGGGCGGCGTAATGCGGCTGTCCGATATGATTTCGGAGGTTCGGGAGAAGCTGCCTGACCCGCGCGTGGCAGTAGCCGCGATACGAATCGCGGATTTGCAAAATCAGCCGACGCGCGACTATAAATTCGAGCTTGATAAATTCACCGCCGTGGAGGGCAAGACTGGTCCGTATCTGCTTTATACTGCGGTAAGAATAGCATCCGTACTGGAGAAAGCGGACGGAGTTCCGGCGGCTGGAACATATACCGCGCCTGCTTCCGGCAAGGAGAGTTCGCTTGCGCTTGCGCTTGATTCAGCTGGAGACGCGGTACTGAGAGCGTTTGCAGAAAAAGCGCCGAGCGCGGTATGCGACTGTTTGTTCGAGATTGCGGGTAAATTTAACGAATTCTATGCTGAGAACCGGATACTTACCGAACCGGACGCGGTGCGGCGGAACTCGTGGCTTGCGCTGCTTGCGGTCACGCGCCGGACGCTTGTTACGCTGCTCGGACTGCTCGGCGTTGAGGTTCCGGAGCGGATGTAAGAGTTTCGTTCCGCGCGGATGGAATAAGATTGCCATTAGGAGCAGATATTATGAGCTTGCAGAGGCTTCAGAAAATACTGTCGCAATACGGAGTTAGTTCGCGCAGGGCGGCTGAACAGCTTATTCTGAGCGGACGCGTCACCGTAGACGGAGCCGCCGCCGCGCTCGGGCAGTCCGCCGACCCTGACGTTCAAGTAATCACCGTAGACGGCAAGACGCTGAACGCCGCGCCGGAGAAAGTCTACATTGCGCTGAATAAACCGCGCGGATATATAAGCAGTGTTACAGACCCGCACGGGAGGAAAACGGTTACGGAGCTTACCGCCGGATGCGGCGCGAGAGTATATCCGGTCGGCAGGCTTGACCTGAACAGTGACGGATTGCTGATTTTGACCAACGACGGCGAGTTCGCCAAGCGGCTTACTCACCCGTCGCACGGGGTATCGAAAACATACCGCGTAAAAGTTTCAGGTGAGATTGGCGAGAATACGCTTGCGCGGCTGAACGCTCCGCTTACTGTAGACGGAGTGCAATACGGCGCGCCGCAGACGCGCGTTATAGAACAATCGGCGGAGAACTCCGCGCTGCTGGAAATCGTGATACGCGAGGGGAAGAACCGCGAGATACGTAATATTTGCACCGCGCTCGGGCTGAAAGTTCACCGCCTGACGAGGGTTGCGGTCGGAGGCGTGAAGTTGGGCGGGTTGAAGTCCGGCGCGTGGCGGAAGCTGTCCGCCGCAGAGACAGCGGCACTGGGGAAAGTATAATTGCATTACAGGCGTAAATATTGAAAACCAGAGCGACGTGCGGGGCTTCTAAAGACTACGTTTTGCCATTGAGGATAATCTCCAGCGCAATGCGGTCGAGGACTTGAAAATTATGCAGCAAATTCTCCGGCTCACTGCTTTCAAAACCGACAATCACTTCTTCAGGAAATAATTTTCTAAGAAATTTTTCTTCACCTTCTATTATGATATGAATCCCAATTATAGATCTGTCGTAAAATAAAACAGCGTCAACTTTATCGTATAACCGCATTGACCATTCAAATTCCGACCACGGCGCCGGGAAAACTTTCATCTCTCCGAACACACATTTATTGCCCCATAGATCTGCCGCCGTCTTGACAATCAGCTCAATATGTTCTTTTGCTATTTTACCAAACATACAAATAACCTCCTATTTCTATTAAGTCTGAATCGGATAAATTCCAAACTTTAATACGGCTACCCGAGCATATCCTCAAGCCATTTGCGGACTTCGTAACTGAGGTTTCCGCCGTTTTGTTTCAGCCATTTGGCGGGATCGGCGGAGTTAATCATCTGCTGATAGGCGGCGGCGAATCCGGAAGCCTCGCGCCTGAGCTTGGCGTAAAGATCCGTGCCGATAAGGTTTATATAAAAATCTTTGCCGTGAGTTTTCTCGACCTTGCCGATGTACTCCAAAGGAGTTTCGCCCGTCTTTGCCGCGCCTTTAGCCAAGCCGGTAACGATACGGTTATAATTGCCGAGCGCACCGGCGTCATATTTGCCGTTCTCCCGCTCT
>JAITQY010000153.1 GCA_031288675.1 Oscillospiraceae bacterium
AGATTGGAATCCGCATACTTGTCATTGAAGGTTCCGTCGGCAACTATCGGCTGCGGCGCGGCGTAGGCGCCATTTTGCAGCAGGGTATACTCCACCCTTGTGGCGTCCAACTCCGGGGCGCCGCCATCGGACAGGAATACCACCATATCGCCGTTGTCCGTCACGAAGGGGTTTGCGTAGGGATAGGCGTTGCTTTGCAGATTCTCAAGCTTATTGGGGTCGTCGATGGATTGAGGGTCGAAGATTTGCTGTCTCGCGGCTTCAGGCTGCCCGCCTCCCCATACGCGCTCCTCTAAGCCGAGATAGTCCCGGTCCTCGACATACATACCCTCGCTGACCGTCTCAAGCTGAGGCGTGGTCGCCGCGTAAGCCATCATCAGATTCTGCGCGGAGAGCTCCCCGCCGAAGCCGCCAAAGTCATTGGGGAATTTCGCGTCCTTCCGCCACGTTTCGATATCACTCCATTTGCCTGTCTCCCATGTGCCAACCTTAAATTCATGGGACGCGAGAATCTTCCGGTATTGGATGAACAGAATTTTCAAATAGAACTCAATGCCCACCGTGCCGCGCAGATCGGTGTACTGCCCGCTCAGCTTTTCCGTACTCCCGTCATCTTTTCTCTTAGTCAGCCACGCGTTGTAGTTTTTGAGATCGACCTGCCCGAACACACCGAATTTGATGGCAACGACGCTGTAGTCAAAGCCGATGCCGACAAACGCTTTTATATAGGCGTTGATGCGCATAGTCACGAGCTGATTCTGCAAATACTCCTTGCTGTCATCCGTCCCGTGTTCCGTCATTAGGATTTTCAGGTCCACTTCAAGACCGGCGCCTACGGATGCCGACGCCACCACGGGGATCGGTCCCACCCAGGTATTTACGTTCCAAGTATAGCCGAACGCGGCTCCGATGGTGAACGCCGCCACTCCGCGTACGCATCCTCCAGCTCCCGTTTTCGTAAACGAGCAGCCCCTCATAGAAGCCGCCGAGCTTCCCGCCGTAGCTCTTTTCGTTTCCGACGCCGGATTTTATGGCATCCTTGAAGGATGACGCGGTTTTTTCGGCGAATGTGCCTTTTATCATCTGATATGCGTCTATCGGACCGGGCAGATACTTGAATTTGTCGGCACTTTGGTCGATCATCATATTGTTCTTTTCGCCGTCGGCGTTCGTGTTGGAATCACCTATCAAATCCACCCCGACCTGAATATAGAACTCCCATTCCAGCGGATTGCTGGTGGGCTTGAACTTCATAGTCAGGTAATCGCTTGAAAAGTCCGTTTTCAGCATCGTGAACAGCATGGCAAGACCGGGTGATGACATATCCCCGCCCTGATTGAATTTCGTGTCGCTTCCATCCGCCCCTAACACGCTGCTGCCGCCCGGACTCAATAGGCTGTTCAGATTATCTTGTAAATTTTCATCCTTCGTCATGTCCGGCAACCCGACGCCATTGATAAGGGTAAAGGCGGCGTCCTGCAAAAGAACAAGCGAGGGACCTTTTTGCAGCCGTATTTTCGGGCGGAGCGTCTCGCCCGCTTTTGCAAGGATAGTGTTCTCGTTGAGTACCGTCACATTTTCGGACACTGCCAAATCGCTGAACGGATAGCGCGTCGCCGCCGAGACTCGCTGACCGTCAAACCGCTTGCCGGATGCGTCTTCAAGATATACGGTATAGTCCGCGTCTGCATCCGCGCCCCACCACAAAACGGTGGTGTTGAGTCCAGTTCCTCCAGACCAGGCGCAGTGTCGGTAATCCCGACAACGCCGTTGTGGCGGAGTATGGGCGACCACACGGTGCCGCCGTCCGCGTGACGCGCCGCGATCGCCGATATGAAGGGTTTATTTTTCCTGTCTGTGGGAACCTTCCCCGCAACGACGGCGTTCGTGGCGAACACTACTGAATCGTCCGCGCCGACGGAGCCGTCAACCTTGATGTACAGAGGATAATACCCGTCGTTGGGCGAGCGCGCGATAAACACATAGTCAAGTTGGTCGCTGGGGGTCAGTCCCTCGTCATTATTGGTCGTCCAAAATTTATCCGGGTCCATCGTGATGGTAAGCTTCCTGTCGGATGTCAGCGTGTACAGCTCGTCTCTGATCTCGGTAGCCTCACAGTATTTGCCGTTCTTGTACACACCGCCACTGACGGTGATGTCGCCGGTGAGCGGCGTTCCGTCCTCTTTCAGGATGAAAAGCTCTACCTTGGCAGCCGGTCTCAGCTTGAAAATGTTCACCGGGTACAGCTCCATTTTGGAGGGGTCTTTTTCCGAGCTCAAAAGCGCGCTGTATATAGTGCCCATCATCAGGTCATCACCGCTGCCGGAGCTGGCGGAGATGTCGCTTTTGATACCGCTTGGCTCGCAAATGGCGATCTCGCCGTAATAGTTGGTTTCCAGCTTCCGAGACTCACCGTCTCCGTTTTTATATTCTAGCGTGGTCGTCTTCCGGGGAAAGATGTTGAACACGTACAGCTTGTCTTTCAGTGTCGTCACAGCCACATTCAGCTCGGTCTGTTCGCCGGTCTTGGCGTGCGTCGCGGTAATTTTCGCTGTGCCGTCGCTGTGACCCACGAGCATGAATTCCGAGGATGGTCGGTAGGACGTGTAATCAAATCATAATCCTTTATGTTACCGTAAAAGCCGCCCTGCTGATAATTAAGGCTCGCCGTTGAATCGTCGGAACTGCTCCATTTTATCTGGTCCTCCACATTGTTCCACGCGTAGCCCTCAGCGGTGTGGGAGTCGATGGACAGCGTGCTTTGCAGATTAGCGTTTTCCCGCAGCGCGGCGATAGCATCCGTCTCCGTGACCGGCTGCAATTTATTGGCGATGCCGGTTTTTCCATTGTTGTCCAGCGTCAGCGTCGCGCCGTCGGTCTTGGTAACGCCATCGGCGGTGATGTCAATCACGCCGTTTTGATAGACGTACAGGATAAAGGAATCCGTCGAAGGCGCGCGTTCGTCGCCGGGGTTGTACGCCTCAATGGACACTATGTAAATATCCCGCAGCCTGTCGGTCACAGGCGTGATGGATAGGTTAAACGTCTGCGTCAACGCCTTATACCCGGTCCTTTCGACCGGCTCCTCCGCGCTGCCGTTCTTCATCACTTTGTAGCGGTAAGTCACGCCGCTCGTGGTATCATAGTTTATGAAAGACGCGGTCAGCGGCACGGACTTCGTCACGTCCGTTATGTAATAGCTATTCAGCGGGTCAAAGCGCACCACAAGAGGCAGCGCCCTTACGACGATACCGGCTGTGTCCGTAAGCGGCGGCGCTCCGGCATCGTCCGGGTTCAGACAAGTAACCGTGACCGTGTACGCGGGCGCGTCGCCGGCGGATTCAACCGTCAGAGCCGTATCGGGGATTACCCAAGACGTCTTGTTGGGTTCAGCTTCAGTAGTTTTAGTGTAAACAGTCTCGCCGTTCAAATTCTTCACCGTGACTGTAAAAACGGCGTTTTCTTTCGGGTCTTTATTCTGCATTTTGTTGACGACATTTGTCGTCCACGTGATGGTCGTGGCTGTATTTTTCCTCGTGGTGATCACGGCGGGAAGGTCGATAAACGGTTCGCCGCTGTCCTTCACCTCTAACTCCGCCGTATCGGTGGTCAGTACACCCGTCGCGCCCTGAACGGAGGCGGTAAATTTCACTTTGCCCTCTTTGGCGGCGTTGACCTGCCCCATGACAGGGTTGATGGTTGCGACGGTTTCGTTTGTGCTGCTCCAGGTAATCACGGGCGCGGGTTCATACGCCGCCGCGCCGTCAGGTACCAGTGTCGCGTTCATCTTAGGCGGATTATTCATATAGATAACGTTCCCGGGTGGATAACTGCTCGTGTCAATGCTGATGCCGGTCGGGTACTTGGAGGCGAGAACCGTGAAATCCTTGTATTTTCCAATCAGGACATCGTACTCTCCTGATTGCTCTTCTTTCAAAAATACCTCCGCGCGGCGTGATATGTCAGCCGTCGTGTTGTTCGCCGGAATCTGGACTGTTGCGGTCAGCTGATTAGTTAAAACTTCGCCGGTACCCGCTTTCTTCCAGTCCACAGCGGTCAGTGTTGCCCCGCCGTCGACGGACACCTTGAGCTTATCCAGCGCACCGTTCTGCTCTATCCATTGGGTATAGTCCGTATCCAGCAGGATTTCCACATTGGCGTCGCCACCGGTCTGGGGATAAGAATCCTCGGTTGACGCCGACACAATCGCTGATTCCTTGGGAATGCTTATTCTGGCGTTGTTCAACGTCTTTTTCCCTTGTGGGTTGGGCTCATAGATAACTCCGCCGTAGGTAGTGCCGCCGATCTTGGTATCCATGAGATTCGACGATATTTCTATCTTATTAATAGCTAAGGGCGTTGTAACATCCGTCACCGTATACAGATAGGTCAAGCTCCGGTCTCTATTGCTGCCATTGCTCACGGCGGGCACCTTGACATTGCCGTTCATTAAGATTGTTGAGTCCCTTGCAGTTGTCACCCTTGAATAGTTTACGGTTACCGGAACCTGCTGACCCAAGGAATATTCTTCCGCCGGGTCAGACACCGTCGCAGTTGAGAAAGTAAGTGCAGAAAAAGACGGCCGATAAAATTTAGCACCGCGCACTGTTATTTCATCAGATACGCTGCCGGTGCCGCTAATATGGAGTTCAATGCTTAACCTTGCCGCCCCGGCGATTTGCTCGAGTTGGGCGGAAGTGAGGACGATTGTCATTTCGCCGCTTCCTTTGTTGAAGTCATCATCGTTATCTATGTGGTTGGCTTCAGCAACTAACTCTTCCTTCCCATCGATGACTGCGTAGACGTCATAATACGTCATGCTCACCTCGGTATTCAAAAGTGTGCATTTCAAGGTAATCCGGTCGATCATCCCGTCCAAGATGCCGTTTTTCAGGGACTCTGAAATCGGTACCCAATATTTTATAATGTAAATGTCGTCAATATCCGGCACTACAAAGACGTTGTTGTAAGTGGTGTCATCTTTGGGCGGCAGCGGGTCTTGAAAGGTGTTGCGGTCCACCGTTATTGAATCTCTGTTTATGAAGTATTTATTAAAATAATCTGCCTCATCGTAATTGTAACTGTTCGATATGTAAATTTCCGCAGTCGCGCTTTGATAGCCGTTGTCGAACAGGATGTTTCTCGCGTTGCTGAACTGAACCAGGAATATCCGGTCGCCGTTCCATCGTTCTGCGCTGTGAAGAGTCTCAATTGAGATTGTTTTAGACGTTTCACCTGCGGCAAACGTAACCGTACCCGACACCGTCTCATAATTTTCACCAGCCCGCGCGTTTCCGTCCATCGTCTTGTAATAGAAGCTCGTGGCGTAGGGAAGCGACGGGCGCGTGACCGTAATTGTCGCGGTTCCGCCGCCGTTGTTTACGGTGACGCTGCTTTGCTCGATCGTGAGCCGCGCGGTGTGGTCATAGGTGACGCCGGTTCCCGCCGCCATCGGCATAATCTCGCCGTAGGCGTCCCTCCTCCTCGACGCTGATGCCCGTCGTCTGGAGCTGCTGCAGGATGGATTCATAGCCGAGCCTTTGCTCCTCCAGCAACTCGTCCGGGTCTATGAAGCTGTCGGCGAACCTTTGCAGCTCGTCCTCGATCTCGACCATTTTTTTCAGCTCGCCGAGCGTTATCTCCGTGCCGTCAAGGTCGATTTTGCGGTTCATATCCGCGCCCGGCTCGTTGACCATGTCGCGGAGTTCGTCAAGGGTCATCGGTCGACCGTCGATATTGACGGTCGGCTCGGAGCCGTCCGCGCTCTCGCTGAAGGGCAGACCGCCGTATCCGTTCGCAGCACCGTAAACCGTCGGAGCGGCAAGCCCTGAGAGCGTGGCAAAAATTATGAGGACGCTCAACAACCTTACAGCTGTTTTCCCGCGTCCCCTGAACATTTTTAACATTTTGTTTTCCCCTTCGACTGTAATATAAATAATTGCCGGATTCCTTGTTACGTTGATACGCAAGCGTCAAACGCAGGGCATACGAATTTGGTCTGATACAATCATTCGTGTCACCTTACACAAGTTTACGTTACACTATATTACATTATAAACCCTATTATCAATCTTGTCAACTATTTTTAGCTTTTTGCAAAAATACAGCAGACAGATTTCAGGGCGTCTCGGAGTCACATTATGGAATTTCCTGTTCCCATTTATCACATATATAGAATCACTTTTTCAATCAAACCCGCAACAACAACAGGAGCGAACAAATGTTCTCCCCTGTTGTTCACAAATTATTTACGATTGCACGCAAATTTCCTCTTGACAAACCAGAAACTTTATGCTATAATGCTCGTGTAGTGATTAATGACTAATATTTAATGATTAACGCCGCCCGTTTCCCCCGTTCCCTCTTGCCTGCCGACTAATGACTAACTACTACCTCGTTTTTCGTAGGGGCGAGCACCGCTCGCCCGCCGTTCCCCTCGTCTCCTACCTCCTACACCGCCGTATCCCCGCCCTAATTTTCAATTTGCAACTTGCAACTTGCAATTCCACCGCGTCCTTCGTCCCCTACCTCCTAATGCCTAACGCCTACCTACTACCTTCATACATCCGCGAAGTCGTCGAACTCGTCCGGGACTTCATCCGATTCCTCTTTGCCGCCGCAGCAATCTCCGCCGAACAGCTTTATCTTAGGCAGGTTCGGAAACACTTTCCTGACCGCGTTGGAGATCGTGTCCCAGTAATAGATCACCGTCGCGGCAACCGACACAACCGAGATAATCACCCCAAGTACGCTCAGGAACTTCAAAAATCCGTTATCTTTTTTTCTGCGCATTTATTTTTACCTCCGTATTTCATTTCTTCTCGCGCCTTAAATGATATGCTGTTATTGTATACTATATTCTGTAAAAATCAAGCAGTTTATACCATTTTGACCGGCTCGCACAACAAAATTTACAATTCCCACACATTTGTAATGTCGCCCGCGCCAATCGTCATCACCAAATCGCCGGGTTCAGCTAATTCCTTAAGCCGCCGCTTAACGTCCTCTAAACTCACGTAAAACTCCGCGCCGGGTACAAGTTTAGCTACATCGCTTGAGGAAACCCCGTATACATTATCCTCCCGAGCCGCGTAGATTTCCATCAATACCGCCTTGTCCGCGATTTTCAGCGCCTCCGCAAACTCCGGCAGTAACGCTCTCGTCCGGGTATATGTATGCGGCTGGAACGCCGCTATCACGCGCTTATACGGCAAAGTCTTCGCCATTGTCAGCGTCGCCGTAAGTTCCCCGGGATGATGCGCGTAATCGTCATAAAACGCCGCGCCGTTAAGCTCTCCCTTGTACTCAAACCTCCGCTTCACCCCTGTAAATTTCTCTAACGCAGTCTTAATCGCCGCTCTGCCTATTCCGCAATGCTCCGCAACCGCCGCCGCCGCCGCCGCGTTTAACCGGTTATGTTCTCCGGGCACTTTCAGCGTTATCCCCTCAATAATTGCAGTGTCGTACTCGCGTATAACGTCGTTCGCGCTTGCCGCGAACGCGTCGAACGCCGCTTTATAATCCTCAAATGTCGGATAGCAGTCCGGATGGTCGTACTCCATATTTAGTATAAGCGCAATATTAGGCTTGAAAAACCTGAACGAGTTGGAGTATTCGTCCGCCTCCGCAATAAAGTCCCCGCTCTTTCCCATCCTGTGATTGCCGCCTATCAGCGGAAACGTCGCGCCTACCATTACGCTCGGGTCGCGTCCTGCCTCCATAAAAATCTGCGCAAGCATCGCAGTCGTTGTGGATTTCCCGTGAGTCCCCGCAACGCAAATAGTGTTGCCGTACTCCCTCATTATCAATCCCCAAACCTCCGCTCTCTCCATCATCGGGATTCCAAGCCTCCGAGCCTCCGCGACCTCAGGATTATCTTCGCCGGCAGCAGCCGTGCGAATCACATAGTCCGCTCCGTGAACATTCTCCGCCCTATGTCCGTCAATGCTCCAGTCGCTGCCCGTAACGACCGCCCCGTACTTGTCACAAAGCGTCTCCGCCAACGGCGCCATTGAAACTCCGGCAATGCCTATCAGGTGTACACGTTTATTTTTGAATCGCTGCATAAAACTCTCCGTTTGATTTAATAACGCGATTATAAACCCTCCGCACGGAATTGTAAAGCATATTTTGTCAAACCGCGCAGCCTAATCCCGCATCGCGCATCCCCCGTCATAATTTTCAATTTCCCATTTGCAACTTGCCATTTCCTCCGCGTCTCCCGTCCCCTGCCGACTGCCGACTCTTGACTGTCTACTAACTTGCCAGCTTCGCCTTATACTCATCCAATTTATTCGCCAGTTCCGGTTCCCCGATCGCCAGTATCTGCACGGCAAGTATCGCGGCGTTCTCCGCTCCGTTTACCGCAACGGTTGCCACCGGAACCCCCGTAGGCATCTGAACTATCGAAAGCAGACTATCCAACCCGTCCATAAAACTTGATTTTATTGGCAGCCCGATAACCGGCAGCGTCGTGTATGCCGCCATTACTCCGCCCAAATGAGCCGCTTTCCCTGCCGCGCAAATCAATACCCCGTATCCGTTCGCCCGCGCGCTTTTAGCAAATTCCGCCGCTTTATCCGGCGTCCGGTGCGCGGAGATAACGTGTACCTCGCACGGTACGCCGAACCGCTCTAAAGCGTCCGCCGCCGGTTTCACCGTCTCATGATCGCTCTTAGAGCCCATAATTACCGCAACTTTTAACATAGCTTTTCTCCCAAACTATTTTATTTGTGAACCTGCCGGTTCATCGCAATTATTGTAACACAAAAAATCTCCGAAGAAAAGAGGATTTTCGCTTTTTCGCGCGTATATTATAATATGACAACTTTTATCAGACAGCAAACCGAACAAACCGAGCGCTTGATCCTTTCCCCTAACGCCGCCTTTTCCGACGCAAGTCAGGGCAGACAGCGTCCGGAACCGCCATGTCCTATCCGCACATGCTTCGCGCGCGACGCCGACCGTATTCTCCACAGCAAGGCGTTCCGCCGCCTCAAGCACAAAACTCAGGTCTTTCTCTCCCCGGAGGGCGATCACTTCCGCACCAGAATGACCCACACCTTAGAAGTCGTCAGCATCGCCAAAACTATCGCCCGCGCACTGCGTCTGAACGAAGACCTCACAGTCGCTATTGCCTGCGGTCACGATATAGGTCATACCCCTTTCGGTCACGCCGGAGAACGTGCGCTTAACTCCATTACGGGCAGTTTCCGCCATAACGAACAATCTCTCCGCGCCGCGGACAAGCTGGAGAAATCCGGCGCCGGTCTGAACCTTACATATGAAGTCCGCGACGGTATCCTCAACCACACTTCTTCCGGTTCTCCGTCCACCGCGGAAGGCAAAGTCGTTCAAATCTCGGACAGGCTCGCTTACGTCTGCCACGACACGGACGACGCCATACGCGCCGGAGTCATCACCGCCGAATCACTGCCGCGCAATATCATTTCCGCACTCGGTAAAGGCTACAGTCAGCGCGTCAACTCGCTTGTCACCGACGTTATCGAAAACAGCCTTCTAACCGGAACTGTCTCCTACAGCGACCCTATGCGCTCTATTATGCAGGAGTTCTACGGCTTCCTTTACGAAACCGTTTACGTCAATCCGGAGGTTAAATCGGAAGAACGCAAAGTGCTGGGTATCTTAGAACGTCTTTACGAATATTATCTTAAAGCGCCTATCGAGCTTCCCAACGACTACATCGCTCTTCTCCCGCGCGACGGTGCGGAGCAAACCGTCACCGACTACATTGCCGGTATGACCGACCGCTACGCGATAAACACTTTCACCAAATTGTTCATACCGCTGTAAGTCCGCGTAACGTTCAATACGGACACCCTGCGCAAACGCGTTACCTCCCGTCGTCTCCCCCGTCCACTGTCCACTGTCTACTCACGACTATTGACTGCCGACTGTCGACTTTGGACTGCCGACTATATTACTAAAAAACCGGAGGTTTTTTCTTTGGCTATTCCCCGTGATTTTATCGACAAAGTTATCTCAGCCGTCAGGCTGGAGGACGTCGTTTCAGAGTACACCTCTCTGAAGCGCGGCTCTAACACGCGCTTCACAGGGCTTTGTCCGTTCCATAGCGAGAAAACTCCGTCGTTCGGAATCTCAGTTGACAAGCAGGTCTATTACTGCTTCGGTTGCGGAAAAGGCGGGGGAGTAGTCAATTTCGTTATGGATGCGGAGAACCTCTCTTTCCTTGACGCCATACGCTTCCTTGCTAACCGCGCCGGAATGACCGTTCCCGAAGACGGCGAATCGCGCGAGGCGGCTCAATCCCGCGCTGTTACCCTAAAACTTCTCACCGACGCGGCAAAATGGTTTCACGCTCAGCTAAAAACTTCCCCGGAAGCGCAGGCTTATCTGCAAAAACGCCGAATCAGCTGGAACACCGCCGTTCGTTTCGGTCTCGGCTACGCGCCGGACTCTTGGGACGCGTTCAGCAACGCCGCGTTGGAGCTTGGCTACAGCCGTCTTGATCTCTTCAACGCCGGTCTAACCGTAAAAAGCCAGCGCGGAAAAGCCGATTACGATAAGTTCCGCAACCGCCTTATGTTCCCTGTTCTCGACCACAAAGGGCAGGTGATCGCGTTCGGCGGACGTATACTCGATGACGGAGAGCCTAAATATCTTAACTCCCCTGAAATCACTAACGTATTCTCCAAAC
>JAITQY010000157.1 GCA_031288675.1 Oscillospiraceae bacterium
GGCTGGAGTTCCGGCGGCAAAGATATTACAGGAAGAGCTTGGATTGACTAACGAACAAGTCGGCGACATCGGCAGACAGGGACTTGACGCTACTACTACCATAGAGGCGCTTATGCGCGGTATGGATAAGCGGTACGGCGGATTAATGGAGAAACAAAGCAAGACGCTTAAAGGTATGCTCGCGAATATCAAAGATGTGTTTAATAACTCGCTTGTGCGCCGTTGGGGCGAAGGGTTAAGCTCGGGCGTTACGCCGGTACTGACAAAGATTACCGACTGGTTTAATAAGAACCAAAAGACGGTCAAGGCGTGGGGCAATACGCTGTTCAAGGCGGGAGAGGGTATAAGTAATTATGTAGCCGGAGCGGCTGAACGCGCACTTGAAGCGGTGAAAAAGCTTATCAACAGCGATGAGTGGAAAAACGCGGAAACGCCTTGGGATAAGGCTAAGGTGGCGTGGAACAAGCTAATCGCTGAACCTTTTGATGAGTGGTGGCAAAGCGGCGGCAAAACAGGGATGATGGAAAAGGGAAAAGGGATAGCTAAAGCTATAGGCACTGGTATGCACGACATTATACTTGGGCTTCTGGGACTGCAAACCGACGTTGACAGCGCGGGAAGCAGTCTTGCGGGAGCGTTCATCGAGGGCTTCCGCCCTGCCGAAGTAGGTGACGCGATATGGAAAGGCATACAGAATTTTATCACGGAACACCCTATCATCGCAACGTTCGTGCTTGGCGGAGGAGCTATAAACGCTATCAGCGGACTAACTACCATAATAAGCAGCGCAATAAACATATTGCCCGGAATTGCTACGTCGTTGGCAATATTGGCTCCCGCGGCAGCGTTGATAGCCGCGTTATTGGGCGCAAATAAGATAATGGAAGCCAGCGCAGACGCATACGCGGACAAACAGATAGAAAAGGGCAGTTTTGCGGCTGAAAAAGGGATTACATATAATATCCTCAAGCCTTTTGTTGACGAATCGTTCAGAGAAGAATTTAATAACGCGGCTATGATGGCAAAGACCGACACCGGAGCGCAGTTCTTAGACCCTAAGGATTCTGCTTGGAAACCCATAAAAACGGCTCTTGAGGACGCAGGCGCAAAGACCGGCAAAAGCATAACCGATTCAGGCGATAGCTTTTCAAAGGACATAATGGCTACCGCTGACGCGCTTTCGAGGATGACAATCGGAGAGAGAACCAACCCTGAGAATATCGTCAACGAGGAAAATTATATAACATATATGAATCGCACAAACCCGTTTCTTCAGCATGCGGAGGGCGGCATAATGACGCGTCCGCATTATGGACTTGTGGCTGAAGCCGGAGCGGAGGCGATTATTCCGTTGTCGGGCAACCGTAGGGAACGCGGACTGGCGTTATGGGAGAGAACGGGTGAAATGCTCGGAGCGGAGCCGTACTCATACGGTGAAATCTTTAACACGCCGAGTACGGGCGCTGAGATTGCGGCAATTCCCATGACAATAGGCAACATATCGTTTGAGGTCAACATTACCGGAGGTAATGATACAGCATCTATCATTGAGGCGATAAAGGCTAATATCGGTGACATAAGCGACCAAATAGCGCAGCAGATAGCCGTTGCCCTGCAACGCACTTACGCTAATATTCCGTTGGCGAGATAGTCGTTAGTCCATAGTCTGATAGTCGCGAGTGGACAGTGGACGGAGGAAACGACGGGCGGGCAATGCCCGCCCCTACGGGTGCGGAAGGCAGTAGGCAAGGGATGAGAGGACAAAAAAACGGTGAAAGGGACGGAGGAATAATGGATATATATCTGACGGATATTGAGACAGGCGCGTATATACGGTTCCCAATGCTGCCGGGCGAAGTTAAAGTAAGCGACGGCGCGGAATTTTATGATTATCAGCTGATAAATATCGGCAACGTTAAGCTTCCGTCCGGCGAAAACCTTACGCAAGTAAGCTGGAACGCAATGTTTCCAGGCGCTGTGCGTAGCAATGAGCCGTATATCAGGCAATGGACAAGTCCTGACAATCTGATAAAACAGCTAAACGCGCACAGAGCCGGCAAGAAAAAACTACGGTTGCTTATCACGGGAACACAGATTAACCTTAACGTGTATTTATCAACGTTTTCGGGTGACTACTCCCACGGCTACGGCGATTATAACTACTCAATAGCCTTTGTTCAGGCTAAGGATTTGGTAGTTAACATCAGCGGCGCGGGCATAGAAGAAAAGACGCTCGGCACAGAACGACCGTCAGCGCCGAACGGGAATACATACACGGTAGTTGAGGGCGATACGCTGTGGAGCATAGCGGAAAAGCTAATGGGAGGCGGAAGCCGCTATCCGGAACTATATGAGGCAAACAGGGATATGCTTGACAAACGCAATCAGGCGGAGGGATCGGACAAGTATATGATACATCCCGGCGATATACTTGTTATACCCGACCCGAGACCGCATACAACGACCGTGAATGTGGCGAGCCGCGCCAATGAATTATCAAGACTGGCATTGGAATACGGGTTTGTACTGCCAAGTAAAGTAACGAGATAGTCGGCAGGAGACGCGTAGAAATGGCAAGTTGCAAGTGACAGATTAGGATGGTGTAACGTTTCCCCGTAATCTTCGTCCACTCCCGACTGCCGACTATGGACTAATGACTAACTTAGGGGAGCAGGTAAATGACTATTGATGTTAACAATCTTGAATATGACGTTGAACTTATCACAGAGACCGGAATACGATATGAGCTTGACGGGACGCTGCTGACGCTAAACTGGGAGGAACAGGAGAGCGAGATTGCAACCCGAGCAACGCTCTCCGTTGCCAATTTCCTTATAGGCGACAAATATCTGATGCAACTGGCAAAGCTTAACTGCGGGATAATAATTTATGCCAAATGGGGCGCGGACAGAAATAAAGTATTTGAGGGAACTATTTGGGACTGGACGTACACAAGTGATAGGAAACGCGAATTAACTGTTATGGCGTATGACCCGCTTATACGGCTGCAAAATAGCAAAGATTACCGGTATTACAGTAAGGGGCAGACAACGCCGGATATAATCAAAGATATTTGCGGCGCTTGGGGAATACCGGTTAACTACCGCTGGAACCGGCAGCTAACGCACGAAAAGAAAGCGTTTAAGGGCGGCAGATTAAGCGATATGATAATAGATTTGCTTGACGAAGTGAAAGATAAGACCGGAGAAAAATATACTATATTTTATCGTGACGGCGCGCTTGAAATATTGGCGCGGGCGACAAATAATCCCGTATATTATTTCCCGCACGAAGTGACTACATCAACGTCCGACAAAAAGAATCTGAATAAGCTCGTGACACGGGTAAAAGTCATAGGCAAAGAGGATAGCGCGGGCAGAAATCCTGTGGAAGCACAGCTTGACGGAGATACGCGTTTTGGCGTCTTGCAGGAGATAATACTAAGGACGGGCGATAAGACACTTGACGCGGCAAACAGCGAGGCACAGGCGTTAATAAAGGAGCGCGGACAGCCGGATGAGCAGATACAAGCAACGGTTCCGGATATTCCTTTCCTGCGCAAAGGCGACAGGGTGCAAATGGCGGCGGGAGATTTATTAGGTTTTTTCTATGTCACGGGAGTATCGCACAATGCGACACAAAAACAAATGACAATGACGCTGACAATGCGGTAACGGAGATATAAAATGAATGAAAATACAGGGGCGAGCAGGCTTGCGTCAGTACTTCAAAGGCGAATGAAAGAAACGGCAGAAGCACCGCCAATGCTCGATTTTGGGGTAATACAAGGAGATTTAAGTCTTAAAACCAATCAATTTCCGCTGCCGATACCGCAAAGTGATTATGTTGTGTGCCGGTCGGTAGCGTGGGGCAAAGTAGATGATATTTTTTATCAGACGCAATATACAGGCAACCCGAACAGCGGCAGTCACGCACACGGAACGAACGGCGAGCATGACCATCCGGACGCATCGTATGGCGGCGCGCATGACCACCCTAAGGACGGCAGCGAGATGGAACACATACACGATACGCTAATCGGCGAAAAGTACCGCTGGCTTATGCCGGGCGACCGAGTTCTTGTTGCTTGGGTTGGGGACGACGCGTGTGTGATCGATTTAATTTATCCTGCAACAGTGATAGGAGGATAAGACATGGAGCAAGGTATATTGTTTCCGGTTTTTGACGTTCCGGCAACGCTTGCCGAAGATATAAAGCTAAATGCGGTGTACAATAAATCCCCTAAATGGGACTTGCGAAAAGGTGACTTTGTGCGAAACAGCATCGGACAAATAGAATACTGCAACGGGTATGAAGCGTGGAAACTATGGTGTGCCAAAACGGCGCTGACACAGAGGAAGGCGCATATATCCTACAGCGACAATGCCGGAATAGAAATGGCGGAGGCGTTTGCGGAACCCGACAGGGAAGCGGTCAAAAGCATGTTTGAACGAACTATAACGGAAGCGCTACTTGCCGACCCTATAGGCAGAACAATACAGGTAAGCAATTTTGTGTTTGACTGGGAAACGGACGGGCTTAGAATAAGCTTTGACGTATACGGAGCAAACGGCGACAGCGCGGCTATAATGCTCAATTTTGGAGTTTAAGGAGGGGACTATGGCATTAACTATACCATATAACGCGCCTGCATTTTTGCAAAATCAGAGTACGGACGAAATACATCGCCGGATGATGAACTCGTTGCCGAAAGACATAGATAAAAGCGAGGCGCAAATACCGTGGGACTTGACACGCCCAAGCGCGGTTGAAAAAGCGCATCTTGTAGAATTTACACTAAACGAAACAATCAAGCTGATGTTTCCGCAATTTGCCTACGGCGAATGGCTTGATTATCACGCGCACGGACTTGTCATAGAGCGCAGGTCGGCGCGCAAAGCATACGGTAACGTTACGGTTAGGGCAACGGCAGGAACCGCAATACCCGCAGGGTTCAGGTTTGCAACAGCGGCTGAACTTGCGCCGAGTGTGCTGTTTGAAACGACAGAGAGCGCGGTATTTGACGCGCCTGTTGACGGCAACGGGCAAGTGACCAAAACCCTAAACATACAGGCGGCAGACGCAGGAATAGGCGGCAACGTGCCGGCAGACGCGGTAAAACTTATGGCAACGCCGACAACCGGAATAGTATACGTCAGCAATGACGAGCCTATAACAGGCGGAACGCCTGCCGAGAGCGACGACGACCTAAGGGAAAGACTTTTATATGCAATGAAACTCGGCGTGTCGTTTACAGGCTGTGACGCTGACTATGTGCGGTGGGCGCAGGAAGTGAACGGAGTGGGAGCGGTGGTCGTAGACCCTGAATGGCAGGGGATAGGCACCGGAACAGTAAGGCTGTTTTTACTTGACGCCAACGGCGAACCTGCAAACCAGCAGATACTTGACGACGTATACAACCATATAGTATCGCCTGATGACCGCCTTTCGAGGTTGTGTCCGATTGACTCTATCGTAACGGTAGTTGCGCCGGAACCCGTCGAAGTAGATATAACCGCAACGGTACTTTTGCGCGAGGGTGAGAATATTGATACGGTTACAGAACGGTTTAAGGCTAATTTAGCGCAGTACTGGAAACAAGCAAGTATGGATGCGGCAATAAAATATGTGTTCGTCGGAGCGGCTCTGGCAGACGCCGCAGGAGTATCTAACTATTTGTCGGGCAGTCTTACGGTTAACGGCGGTACAGCGGACATAGCGGTAGCTTTAGGACAGTATCCCGTTACCGGCACTATTACGCTGAGCCAATAAGGGGGACGAAATATGGACAAACCGGAGCTTAACATATTGCATAGCCCATCGGCAAAAGAAATGCTGAAAATGGTGACGGCAGGATTTTATGATAAATCATACATCGCGCTGTGGCTGTACGAAGTGATAGGGCGCGAGTGGGATGAGGTAAAAGGGTGGGCGAGCAATCTGATATTTGAATCAATCCCCGAGTACGCGACGTGGAGTATTGCCATTTGGGAGGACGCATACGGAATTGTACCGGATGATAGCCTGCCGCTGGAGATACGGCGCGCTAACCTGAAAGCCAGGCGCATAATCAGAGCGCCTATAACGCCGGGATTTGTCGAGCAGGTACTAAACGCGCTGACGGGGCTGGAAGTACACGTAACCGAGAACGTCGGCACGTATACTTTCCGGGTTGATATAATTGACACCGCAAACCGACACGGATCTATTGACATAGCTAAGGTAACGGCAAAACTGCGCGAGATAAAGCAGTCGCATTCATCGTTTGAACTTATAAGCGAAAGCGACCGAGTTTATACACCTGCATTATATGCCGGAGGAGCATTGGGAATAT
>JAITQY010000010.1 GCA_031288675.1 Oscillospiraceae bacterium
GCGGGCGAACCTGCTGTTACAGGATACTCTGATTTTACTGACGTGTCCGGTAACGTATATTATGCCAAAGCGGTAGCGTGGGCGTCGCAGAGCGGTATTGTCAACGGAGTAGGCGATAACCGGTTTGCTCCGGATACTCAGATAACGCGTGAGCAGCTTGCGGCAATTATTATGCGTTATATAGGATATGCACAAATCAACTATATTACAACGAAGGAATACCGGTACTTCGCGGATGAAGACGAAATATCCGACTTTGCGAAGGGCGCGGTTCAGACGCTTAACAAGCTCAAAATCTTAGGCGGTAAAGGTAATGACGTCATTGATCCTAAAGAATCGGCAACCCGCGCTGAGGTTGCCGCAATGCTGCACAGGCTTTTGGAATCTGTCGTGCGGTAAGATAGTATAAAACAGGTCATCAGGCAGAGTGTCTCTGCCTGATGCTTTTGTTTGCCTGTATGCTGAGAAGCGATGTCAAAGAAGCAACAGAACTCGCTTTCGTCAAAAGTCACCAAAATTTTCATAGGGGCGAGATGAAATTTCGGCTAATCTTTCTTGCAAAAAAGACTTTGCTTTTCAAATAAAATGTGTTATAATAGGGAACAGTAAAATATAAACTAATAAAGCATTCCCGGTTGGCGGATTAAACCACGCGAAATCCGTTTCAAGTTTTACGCTTTAGGGTGGGGAGCGTGCGGTACTATTCGCCGTTTGCCCGTACGGGCTTTTTTATTTCTGCGGCATATGAAATTTAGTTATTGCATTCTTGCATTACATCTAATTTTTTAGGAGATACTTAGGTGATCAACGTTTGGCATGACATAAGTGAATCAAGGATTTCAAAAGATGATTTCCTCTCTTACATTGAAATTTCCAAAGGCAGTAACAATAAATACGAGCTTGATAAGGAAAGCGGTTTGCTTATCCTTGACCGTATTCTGCATACGGCGACGCACTACCCGGCGAATTACGGATTTATTCCGCGCACACTTGCCGAAGACGGAGACCCCCTTGATGTACTCGTTATCAGCGCGGAGCGAATTGACCCCGGTATTCTCGTACGCTGCTACCCGATCGGCGTTATCAAGATGGAGGACGGCGGCAGTTTAGATGAGAAAATCATCGCTATCCCGTTTGAAGATCCGAACTATAATTCTTACCGAAGTATTGACGCTTTACCGTACCATATATTTGCGGAGATGCGCCATTTCTTCAGCGTGTACAAGCAGCTGGAAGGTAAGTCTACCGCCGTACAGGAGGCTTTGGGTCATAAAACGGCAATGCAAATCATAGAAAAATGTATTGGAGCATATAAACTCAAATACTGCCCGGACGGGGAAACTGAGCCGGAAAAGTAATCACGGCGGTATAGAAACGCCGGCAGATAAGGCGATTTATATAAATTGATTATTCCTTGATATGATAAACATAATTATGGAGGGTAATTTCAATGGCTGATAAGAAATACATCTATAAGTTCAGCGAAGGCAGCGGCAAAATGCGCGAACTATTAGGCGGTAAGGGCGCTAACCTTGCTGAGATGACTAATCTTGGTATGCCGGTACCGCAAGGTTTTACGATTACCACAGAAGCGTGTACGAAGTATTGGGAAGACGGTGAAACTATTGCGCCGGAAGTAGAGGCTGGCATATACAAATATGTTGAGGACTTGGAGCTTATCACGGGAAAGAAGTTCGGCGATATACAAAATCCGCTGCTTGTTTCGGTGCGCAGCGGCGCGCGAGCCTCTATGCCTGGTATGATGGACACTATACTTAATCTCGGTATCAATGAAGAAGTTGCCGAAAGTCTTGCGAATCAAAGCGGAAACCCTCGTTGGGCGTGGGATAGCTGCCGCCGGTTTATTCAGATGTTTTCCGACGTCGCGATGGGTGTGGGGAAAGAGAGCTTTGAACGCCGTATTGAGGAAATGAAAAAATCACGCGGAATTACGCAAGATACAGACCTTACGTGGCAGGATTTGAAAGAACTTGCGGGTCAGTTCAGGGAAGAATACAGGACTGCACGCGGTGAGGAATTTCCGACTGACGCTAAGGTTCAGCTTATGGGCGCAATCAAAGCGGTTTTCGGAAGCTGGAACAATCCGCGCGCAATTATTTACCGCCGCGAAAACGACATCCCGGGCAGTTGGGGAACAGCCGTTAATGTTCAATCAATGGTGTTCGGTAATACCGGAAATGACAGCGGAACCGGCGTTGCCTTTACGCGTAATCCTGCGACTGGCGAGAAAAAACTCTACGGCGAGTTCCTTATGAACGCTCAGGGTGAGGATGTAGTCGCCGGAATCCGCACACCGCAGACGATTGACCAGCTTGCTGAGGTTATGCCGGATGCGTATAATCAGTTCGTGGAAATCTCATCTAAGCTTGAAGAGCATTACCGCGATATGCAGGATATGGAGTTTACCATTGAAAAGGGAAAACTCTATATGCTTCAGACGCGCAACGGCAAACGAACTCCGTTTGCCGCAATCAAGGTTGCTGTCGACCTTGTCGCGGAGGGTATGTGTACGAAAGAAGAAGCGCTTCTGAAAATTGAGCCGCGCGCGCTTGATGCGTTGCTTCATCCTGTATTTGAAACCAGTGCGCTCAAAGCGGCTAACCCCGTTGCAAAAGGCGTTAACGCCAGTCCGGGTGCGGCTTGCGGAGCCGTATATTTCTCTGCCGAAGAAGCTGTTGAAGCCGCTAAAAAGAAGCCTGTATTGCTCGTGCGTAAAATGACTTCTCCGGAAGACCTTGCCGGAATGTATGCCGCGCAGGGCATTCTCACCGCAGTAGGCGGCGCGACAAGCCACGCGGCGGTGGTTGCGCGAGGTGCCGGAATTTGCTGTGTAGCGGGATGTAAAGAACTTCATATAAACGAAGAAGAGAAATATCTTACTATTGCCGGGCAGACCGTAAACGAGGGAGAATATATGTCCATCGACGGTACGACGGGCAGCGTATATGTAGGCAAGATAAAAACTGTGGACGCGGCTGTAAGCGGAAATTTCGGTACGATTATGCAGTGGTCGGACGAGTGCCGCAAACTCAAAGTCCGTACAAACGCGGACACGCCGCGCGACGCTCAGATTGCGTTAAACTTCGGCGCGGAGGGTATCGGGCTTACGCGCACAGAGCATATGTTCTTCGATGAGGAACGTATTCCGGCTATTCGTGAGATGATAGTTGCAAAAACCTCAGAGCAGCGCAAAGCCGCGCTTGATAAGCTTCTGCCGTTCCAGCGCGATGACTTCATTGGTATATTCCGCGTTATGAAAGATAAACCTGTTACTATTCGCTTACTTGACCCGCCGCTTCACGAGTTTCTCCCGCACACTGATGACGATATTAAGGTGCTTTCAGGGGAGATGGGAATGACTTTTGAGGAACTCCGCTCCGCCGTTGACAGTCTGCACGAAGAAAACCCGATGATGGGTCACCGCGGTTGCCGTCTGCCTGTTACATATCCTGAAATCGCGGAGATGCAGACACGTGCCATTATTGAGGCTGCGCTGACCGTAAAAAAAGAACTTGGTATTAACATTGTTCCGGAGATAATGATTCCGCTTGTCTGCGAAATAAAGGAACTTAAATACGTTAAAGACATCATTACTGATGTTGCCGGCAGAATAATATCGGAGAGCGGCTCTGAGTTGCAGTACCGCGTTGGTACGATGATAGAGATTCCCCGCGCGGCGCTCCTTGCGGACGAAATCGCAACTGAGGCTGAATTTTTCAGCTTCGGTACGAACGACCTCACTCAAATGACTTTCGGATTTTCCAGAGACGATGCCGGGAAGTTTCTGAACGACTACTATGCTAAGAAGATTTTTGAATCTGATCCGTTTGCGCGCCTCGACCAAAACGGGGTAGGCAAACTTATCAAAATGGCGGCACAGCTCGGTAAACAAACACGTCCGGACATCAAGCTCGGTATTTGCGGAGAACACGGCGGAGACCCAAGCTCTATTGAATTCTGCCACAACACCGGATTAACGTATGTGTCGTGCAGCCCGTTCCGTGTGCCGATTGCACGCCTTGCCGCCGCTCAGGCGGCGATCCGCAGCTCCGTTGCAGATTGATAACATACCTATCGCTATTCCGATTACGGTTGTATCCCGTCGATCTTATCGAAGAGCGTGCCGGTTGAATCCATATCCGCAAAATCTCCGTCGCTCTCCGCAAGGAGAGCGTGGATTGA
>JAITQY010000017.1 GCA_031288675.1 Oscillospiraceae bacterium
CCAAACAGTAACAGGGCAGGAGCCGTGATGTTAGGCAACAGGTGACGCAGGTCTTCGTTAATACATTTTACAAGCGTATCACGCATAACCGGAGATGCGCTGCGGTAGTCTTCGCTGCCCTTTTTGCGTCGGTATACCTCAAGAAGCGGCGGGCAAACGGACAAAAGTTTCTTCACCTTTTGATAGCGTTTAGCGGCGCGGCGCTGTTCCTCAGTCTTTTCGTGTACGATTCCGGCAGAGCCGATCAGTATGATTCGTTCGACCTCCGCGGACAGAAGCTTTTCCCCGACCGCTTTGATTATGACCCTTCCGCCGTGACTATGCCCGATAAGCGTAACGCGGGTAATGTTATGCTCAGCAAGCAGACTGTCAATGAATGCCGCATAGTCCGCACAGCTCCACGACGACACAGGTTCCGGAGACTTCCCGAATCCCGGCAAATCAGGCAATAACACGCGGTATCCAAGCGCCGCAACGGTTTCCGCAAGTTTTAGGTACAGCGACGTGTTCGTACCCCAGCCCTCTAATATAAGAGCGTTTCGGACGCCGGAGGGATTCAGTTCGATCAGATTAACCTTTTCCATACTTTAGCTATTATAGACCATCTAAAGCAAAAATACAAGAGAAATATAGCAGTTTACCGATCATTGATTCGTTGTGCTGGGATGCTGTTCCCCCGCGTTGTCTATGTAGGTATCGCCTGTAAGGATGATTTCACTTACGGGCACGACCGTGTAACCGTCGGCAAGCAGACTGTCAATGATACCGGGCAGCGCAGCAGGAGTATTCAGCGCAGCGTTGTGGAACAAACAGATGCTGCCGGGTTTTACGCGGCTTAGTACGCGCTGCTGAATATCAGCGGCGGAAAGGTCTTTCCAGTCCAGACTGTCAACATCCCATTGAATCGTTTTAATCCCGAGATTTTCGACCGCTGTGATAACGTGGTCATCGTACTCACCGTACGGAGCGCGGAACAATGTGGGACGCACACCGGTAACAGCCTCAATTTTATCATTGCAGGTGTTAATCTGACCGGCGATTTCCGCCACACCGAGCTTGTTAAAATGCGGATGGTTATTGCTGTGGTTCATCACCTCGTGTCCCGCGTCAGACAACGCCTTAACTGATTCCGGATATTTATCGACCCACTCCCCGACGACAAAGAAAGTTGCCTTAACGCCATATTTACCGAGAATATCAATCAGCTGCTGGGTGTCTTCATTGCCCCACGCCGCGTCAAAGGTGAGCGAAACGAGCTTCTGTTCCCTTGCCACGCGGTAAACGGGAAGTTTGCGCGTAGTCACCGAAACTCCCACAACTGCCGGAGTATTAACGATCCAAAACATAGCGACAATCGCAACCAACAGCGCGGCGGCGGTTATTGTTTTTCTGTGCCTGCTGTTTTTCATTCGCAGAAAGATGTTTTTCAACATACCGGTACCTCCATTGTGTCATTATTTAGAGTATATTACCGTTAAGTCCGCGTTATGAAAGATAGTTGTTAGTCCAAAGTCGACAGTCGAGAGCGGACGAGAGGTAGTCGGTAGTCACGAGTCGTGAGTAGACAGGGGGGACGGGGGAATGCACAGGAATTGCAAGTTGCAAGTGGCAAATTGAAAATTAGGGCGGGGATACGGCGGTGTAGGAGATAGGAGATAGGAGATAGGCGACGAGGGGAACGGCGGGCGAGCAATGCTCGCCCCTACGGGGGACGAGATAGTCGACAGTCGTTAGTCTACAGTAGACAGGGGACGAGGGTGACGTTAATCATTAAATATTAGTCATTAACCATTACGCAAGTATTATAGCACAAAGTTTCTGATTTGTCAAGAGTTTATTTGCGTGCAATCGTAAATAATTTGTGAACAATTAAAAAATTGCAAATCCACAGGAACGGGTTAGAAAAACGGGCGGCAGATTGCCGCCCGTAAAAATATTAAAATATTTATGCAACGAGTTCTTCGCCGGCTTGAATCTTCCAAAGGCTGTAGTATACGCCCTGACGCTCAAGAAGTTCGCTGTGGCTTCCGCATTCGCTGATACTGCCGTTCTCAAGCATTAAAATCTGATCAGCGTCTCTGACGCTGGAAATACGCTGCGCGATAATCAGCTTACTGCAATTAAAGTCAAGCTGTTTCAGCTGCTGCTGAATATATTTCTCCGTTTCCATATCCACCGCGCTGGTGGTATCGTCAAGAATCAATATCCCCGGCTTGACCGCAAGCGCGCGTGCCAGCGCGATACGCTGTTTTTGTCCGCCGGACAGACCAACGCCGCGCTCGCCGACAATCGTCGCGTAACCGTCCGGCATCTCGTTAATAAACCGCGCGGCGGCGGCATTGGCAAAATACTGAACCTCGTCCGCGGACATATCATAGTCACCGTAAGCAATGTTGCTGTCAACGGTGTCGCTGAACAGAAATACTTCCTGCGTAGTAATACCCATATGACTGCGCAGAGCGTTCAAATCCCAGTCGCGAACGTCAACGCCGTCAACAAGCACCTGCCCCTCATCCACATCGTAAAAACGCGAAAGCAGGTCTGCGATAAGCGTTTTGCCGGAACCGGTCTCGCCCATCAGAGCGCACGTCTTGCCTGCCGGAATGGTAAAGCTGATATTATCAAGCACCTTATTTGACTCGAATGAGAAGCTTACGTTGCGGAACTCCACCTTGCCGCGGAACCCTTCTTTCGCAGGGCTATAACTTCCGGTGTTTTGAACTTTCGGTTCCTCATCAAGTATGCTCATTATTTTGCCTGCGGAGGCAAAGAACCTTTGCAGGTCGTTGAACAGCTGTCCAAGCATTTGGAACGGAGCCGTAACCGCCCAGCTAAGCGACGTAAAACTTATCAAATCGCCCGGAGTGATCTCGCCGCTCATAAGGAACAGTCCGCCGATGATAATCGTAACTACCGCGTTCGTTTGCGTTAAGCCGTCAATTATCGGATAGTACTTAAGCCATACTTTTTGAGCGTATAGGTTTTGGTCGCGGAACGATTGGCTTTTATCGTCAAATTTCTCACTCTCCAAAGGCTCATTTGCAAACGCCTTTACAACGCGGTTGCCCTCTATATTTTCACGCGCATCGCTGTTAAGTTTACTTAGGCGCTGGCGAAGCTCCTTATAAATTCCTTTGATTTTGTTGCGGTAAACGATTGAAGCAAAGAAGATAAACGGCGTCACCGCAATCATACACAGAGCGAACTTCCAGTTAATCCAAAAGTAAAATCCCGCGGCGATTACGTACAACAGCGCGCTGCTGAATATTTGCCTGAACACGAACACAAGGTTATGGCGCACCATATCGACGTCGCTGGTCAGAATCGTCATCAGGTCTCCGCCGCTTATGGAACCGAAGAAGTTCATATCCTGCTTTTGCAGATGCCGGTACAGCTTCATACGCAGCTCGTAAAGCATTCCCAGTGAGCTGCTCTCTACAAGCGCGACCGCGCCGTAATCCATACACGTGCGCGTAAAGCGCAGGATAAGCATCAGAACTATGTAATATACAAGGGTCGTAGTTATGTGGTTCGTAAAAACGTCATCAACCATTCGCCCGGTCAGATATGGGTTGATAACGGCAAAAACCGGCGTGGTAAGCGATATTGCAAAGCTGAGTACGTACTTCGCGCGGTAGCCTTTAAGCAAACTCCATAACCATTTGATTTCTTTCATAGCGCGTTCCTTTCTTATAGTATCAGGCGGCGGCAGACTGGGGAGAATGCGGGTCAAGTCCGCAATAACATAAAACGGGGATTGGGGTTAGTTTGCCTTATTCCTGATTATGCCGTCTAATAGGAAGCCGGCAATTTCATCCGCCGCCATAACAGCGCAGTTGTCCTCGCTTTCGGGGGTAGACGCGCCAAGATGAGGGATGGCTATAACGCCCTTTGCGTTCGCCGTTTTGTTGTTCGGGAGATCGGTAACGTATTTCGCGACCTTACCGGAATCAAGCGCGGCGATAATATCGTCGTCATTGACCAGTTCCGCTCGGGCAAGGTTAATAATACGGACGCCGTCTTTCATACGGGCAATAGACGCCGCATTGATTCC
>JAITQY010000049.1 GCA_031288675.1 Oscillospiraceae bacterium
ATTAGTAATCTTGTTGTACTGCAAATACATATCAACGTCTTTAAGCTTCCGCATAAGCGGAGTTGCGTGCCTGAAAACCGTGTACGGCAACGGGTCGCCGCTTACTTTTGCGAATCTAAATTTGCCAGACCTCCACATTAAGCTGCGCTTTAATCTGAAATAAGCCGCGCCGAAATATAAACGGTATTTAGAACGCTTTTTAGGAGATGAAAGCGATTTCATTATTTTTTCCCGTTCTTGTAATCGTTCATAAGGCAACCGGCAAGCAGAATGCGGCGTTCGTCAACCGTCATTTCGTGCAGGTGCAGAGTTACCGGCTGCATAAGGTCGCACTGCTTGACAAACGCCGGAATATTGCGCGCGCCATCCGCAATCAGCTTGCGGATTTTGGGAATATACACTATCGTGCCAACGGGGAACTCCGCGCCTGCGTCAGGATCAACGGTGAACGGGACGATACCCCAATTGATAAGGTTACTGCGGTAGCGTTTCGTAGCGTACTCATAGGCTATATTCGCCGCCCCGCCGAGAACTCGCTGACAGCTTGCGGCTTGCTCACGCGCGGAACCGTCTCCGGGCTTGCGCGCGAATACCGCGCTGAACATATCCGGCTGACCGTTATCGCGCACTGCCTTAGACAATCCTACATAGTCCGGACAGCGCCGGCTGAGCGTAAAATCGGCAAGTTTAACAGGGTTACTGCGGTAGCTGCTGGTCTCCCCTGACGGGATAAGTTCGTCGGTAGTCGTAACGTCATCGTCAATGCTTGCGCATATTTCAACCGTTAGATTTTCCGGAAGCGGCGGGAATTCCGGCCAGTCAGTGATATTAGGTCCGAGCTTGAGTTCCGCAGTTTCGCCACAAGTGGCGGCTGCAATACCGGAGCTATCGCTTGCGGCAGTGATCACTCCGCCGTTAGCGGCAGACGCGGCTATAGAACGCGCGTCCATAAGCGCGACAAAGCTTTCCTGCCCATCGGCGGGGCGGCTGCCCTCGCGGTTAGGGAAGTTGCGCGTCGCGTGGCGGATACTAAGCCCATGATGCGGCGGCGTATCGCCTGCCCCGAAACACGGTCCGCAGAACGCCGGTTTGACAATCGCGCCGTATTTTACGTACTTTTCAAGCACGCCGCTTCGCATAAGCTCTAACTGGATTTTGACGCTTGCGGGGTAAACGGAAAAATCAAAACCAGGAGTTACCCTGCCGTTTTCCGGCAAAAGATTAACGGCTTCGGTGAGGGACTCGTTAAGCCCTCCGCTGCATCCTACGATAATTCCCTGATCGGCATATACTTTGCCGTTTATAATCTTGTCAGTCAAACCGAGCGGATCAAGATATTTTCCCGGGTCGGCAGTAAATTCACGAATGGTAACGGCATTAGACGGGTGGAACGGCAGCGCGATCATACACTCCTGAGTTGATAGGTCAAGCTCTACGAACGCGTCATAACCGGCATTGAATCCCGGCTTGATTTCGTCCGTTACCCAGACGGAGCTGAGACATGTAGTTTCGGTGGTCATAACGTCGATTCCGGTTTTGAATTCAAGCGTAAGGCTGTCCAGACCCGGTCCGGCAAATTCCAGAATTTTGTTTTTAACGCGCCCGTCAGGAAAAAGTTCACCGCACATTGATATTGCTATGTCATGCGGTCCTACGCCGGTTGGAACTTCACCGGTGACCCAAACCAGCACTACCTCCGGCGCGTCAACGTCGTAGGTATCGCCGAGCAGCTGCTTGACAAGTTCCCCGCCGCCTTCACCGATGCCGAGCGTTCCGTAAGCGCCATAGCGCGTATGGCTGTCACTGCCGAGTATCATTTTGCCCGGCGCGGCAAGGTTCTCCCGAATGTATTGGTGACAAACCGCCTCATTAGGAGCGACATAGGTTCCGCCGTACTTGTTCGCGGCGCTGAGTCCGAACGCGTGGTCGTCGGCATTGATAGTACCTCCGACAGCGCACAGGCTGTTATGACAGTTCGTAAGTACATACGGCATCGGAAATTTGGTCATTCCGCTTGCGCGCGCGGTCTGGATTATGCTTACATATGTAATATCGTGTGACATCAGCGCGTCAAATTTGATACGCAGTTTGTTCTCGGTACCGCCTTTATCGTGCATGTTAAGTATCTGATACGCCATCGTTGCACTGCGGTCTCCGGATTTTCCGATTTCCGGTTTGCCGTCAATCAGCGTGACCGGAGTATTAGTGTATTTTATCATATAGTTGCTCCTTAAATTAGTCGGCAGTAAATAGTCGCGAGTAGACAGGGGACGGGGGAACACGTAGTAATGGCAAGTTGCAAATGGCAAATTGAAAATTAGGACGGTGGATACGGCGGGCGAGCGGTGCTCACCCCTACGAAAAACGAGATAGCCAGCAGTCATTAGTCGAGAGTGGACGCTGAAAACGAGAGACATTAATTATTAAATATTAGTCATTAATCATTAATCATTAATCATTAATCATTAATCATTAATCATTAATCATTAATCATTAATCATTAATCACTAATCACTAATCACTAATCACTAATCACTAATCATTAATCATTAATCATTACACAAGTATTATAGCACAAAGTTTCTGATTTGTCAAGAGAATATTTGTGTGTAATCGTAAATAATTTATTAATATCCCTGCCTCTTTCTGGCGAGGTTAATTACGCCGTCTGACATCTCATTAAGATTAACAAGCGACTTACCGCAGCCGAGCGCAACGCAGGACGCAGGATTAGCCGCAAGGGATGTTGAAATCTCCGTGCGAATGCTAATCAGCTTATCCATACCGCGCAGCAGACTTCCTCCGCCTGTGAGTATAATGCCGTTGTTGGAAACGTCCGCAACGAGTTCGGGCGGAGTTTGCTCCAAAACGCTTTGTATCTCCTCAAGTATTCGTTCGCACGGCTCTTCAAACGCTTCGCGCAGTTCTTCGCCGGTAATCGTGAACGAACGCGGCAATCCCGTAAGCAAACAGCGTCCCTTGACCTCAACGGTAGTCGTATCGTCTGTGGGGAATACCGTTCCGAGATCAATTTTCAGTTCCTCCGCACTGCGTTCGCCGATAAGGATATTATGCTTCTTTTTTACGTACCGGATGATAGCGTCGTTAAAAGCGTCGCCGCCGACTTTTATGGAACTCGCCTGAACTATTCCGGAGAGACTGAGTACCGCCGTATCGGTCGTACCTCCTCCGATGTCAATAACCATATGACCCTCCGGAGGCGTAATGTCAAGCCCCGCGCCGCCGGCTGCTGCAAGCACCGCCTCTGTCAGGTATACCTTTCTCGCACCGGCAGATATACCCGCGTCAATAACCGCGCGTTCCTCGACTTCTGATATTCCGCTCGGAACGCTTATAAGCAGACGCGGTTTGAAAAGATTCAGAGAACCGACTTTGCGCAGAAGTTCGCGCAGCGTCTGCTCCGTCATTTCATAATCAGAAATAACGCCTCCGCGAATCGGGCGTATCGGCGCGATATTGCCCGGCGCGCGCCCAAGCATAGACTCTGCTTCCGTACCTACTTTGAGAAGCTTGCCGGAGGCTCTGTCCATTGCCACTACCGTTGGCTCGCTGATAACAATTCCCTTACCACGAGTGTAAACGCGAACCATAGTAGTACCAAGATCGATAGCTATGTCTTTTCCAAATGCCATTTCATTTCCTTTCGTATGTTAACTATTATTTATTTATACCGTCCTGCATACCGCCGCGCATATTACATCCGAAGCGCCCGCTTGAATGAGTATCTTTGCGGTCTCCCTGAGAGTTGCTCCGGTAGTGCAAACATCGTCAATCAGCAATATCCGTTTACCGGAAACTCCGGAGCTGCATTTTATCCTGAAAGCATCCGTCACATTTCCGGCACGCTGAGCGGAGTTCAATCCGCTGTTGGCTTTGGCGCGCTTTGGCTTGGTCAGAGTTTTCAGTACTTGTACACCAAACTTACGGCTGAGGGCATTGGCAAGAAGCTCAGTCTGATTATACCCGCGTTTCAGCCTTCTTAGCCAATGAAGCGGCACGAAAGTAACCGCGTCAAATGAATCCGCTCCATAGTGGTTTTGTATGCAGACTTCCATCAAGTCCGCAAATGTCCGCGCGTGATTTTTTCTGCCGTGAAATTTGAAATTGAGAAGCGCGAAACGCGCCTTGCCCTCATATTTCAGCGGAGCGGTGATTTTCAGCCCGTCTGCGAGTTCTTCACATCCTCCCCACCACGGAAGTTCCGTCTTACAAGTATCGCAAACGCCGATTGTTTTCAGAGCCTTTCCGCAGAACGCGCACTTTTCGGGAAATATCAGACTAAGAATACTCATTACGTCACCGGCGGCAGTTCCGCGCTCTCAATAATACGTTTTTTCAGCGCGGTGTAACGCTTTCTGGTGCGGTTGTTCTCCACCATTGATGAAATACAGCGTTCATCACCGACTATTATTAGAAGCTCCTTAGCGCGCGTTGCCGCAGTATACAATACTGAGCGCGTCATAAGACTGTGAGGAACATTCATCAGAGCAAGTATAACCGCGCGGTATTCGCTTCCCTGTGATTTATGTACCGTCATCGCGAATGCCGGCTCAAGTTCGTTAAGCTGCTCAAAAGCGTATGAGACTAACCGCTTGTCATCAAATTCCACATCTACCGTCTGCTCCGACGCGTCAATTCTGACAATCGCGCCTACATCACCGTTGAATACTCCCGCGCCAATCTCTCCGTCCGGCTTTTCCCAAAGTATTTCGTAGTTATTGCGGCTTTGAAGAACGCGGTCTCCGACCCTGAACATAAGGTCTCCGAATTGCTTTTCACGCTTTGCCGCGTCCGGAGGATTCATCACCGCCTGCAAACGTTTGTTAAGCGCGCGCGTACCGGTTCCGTTTATCTTTGTAGGCGTAAGCACCTGAATCTGATCCGGAGAAATATTCATATTTTTCGGCAGACGCACCGCGCAGAGATCTTCAATCAGCTGAGCTGTCGTTTCACCGTTAGCGGACGGCAGAATGAAAAAGTCGTCCGTTTTCTTTCCTTGTTCCGGCGGCATACCCGAATTGATTTTTTGAGCGTTTCGTATAATCAGACTCTCCGCCGCCTGCCTGAAAACCTCTGTAAGGCGCAGGCTCGGGATAACGCCTCCGGCAAGTATATCGGCAAGTACGTTCCCTGCCCCGACGCTCGGCAGCTGGTCAGCGTCACCGACCATAATCAGCCGCGCATTCGGCTTCATCGCTTTAAGAAGCGCCTGCATAAGCTCAAGATCAACCATAGAAATCTCGTCAAGAATAACCGCGTCGGCGTCAATATGGTTCGTTTCATTTTTGCTGAAGTAAAACTTGCCCGTTTTCTCGTCTATCATCGTGACAAGCAGACGGTGAACAGTCTTTGCGTCTCTGCCGGTAAGTTCCGTCATCCGCTTAGCCGCACGACCTGTAGGAGCAGCCAAAACGGTCTGAACACCCATACGTTCAAACATTGAGAGTATAGCGCGAACCGTCGTCGTCTTTCCGGTTCCGGGTCCGCCGGTCAGGCAGAACGCGCCGCGCGATGCGGACTTTGTAACCGCTTCTTTTTGAGAGCCTGCAAGTTCGATGCCGAAGTCTAACTCCTGCCAGAATTTCTCCGTATCATACGCTATCGTTTTCTCAGTATTGGCAAGTTCGCTTAGTCTTTTCGCAACGTAACATTCGGCAAGATAAATCTTGGCAAGATATACGGCTACAATGCCGTCAAATTCTTCAACCGCAATATCGCCGCTTCCGCGAAGCGCGTCGACAGCCTCGTGAATAAGGGCATTGTCCACGTTTATAAGCCGCGCGGTCGCGTCAGCAAGCTTATCAAGCGGAATAAAACAGTGACCGTTATTTCCCGCATTATGCCAAAGCTCAAACATCACAGCCGCCTGAACGCGTTCCGAACTATCGCCACTGAACCCGAGATTTTTCGCAAGCTCGTCCGCCTCTGAAAAATCAGCTCCGTAGCGTTCCCCGGTAAGCAAGTAAGGATTATCACGCAGCGCAGCAGGAGCGTCATCGCCAAATTCGGAGTACACTTCCAGCGCGTATTTCAAGCTAAGTCCGTGTTCGCTGAAGAATTCAGTCAGTCTACGCAGAGCCGTCTGTTTACGGAACGCTTCACCGATCGCAAGAGCCTTGCGCTCAGTTATGCCTTTGATTTCGGTAAGCCGAATCGGTTCCTCTTCAAATATGCGGAAAGTCTCCGCGCCGAAGGCTGCAACTATCGTCTTAGCCGTAGCAACTCCGACGCCTGTAATCGCTCCGGAGCTTAAAAACCGCAGTATCTCGCTCTCCGTTTTCGGCAGATGGTATTCCACGCTTGCGGCTTTGAATTGCGCGCCATAGCTCGGATGAGTATCCCAAGTACCTTGCAGAGTAAGCAGCTCACCCGCAGCGACAAACGGCAAATCTCCGACGGCGGTAACCGTACCGCCCTCAGCCGAATCAATCTTCATAACACTGTAACCGTTTTCGTCATTTCTGAAAACGATTCCGGCTACGACCCCTGAAATTTGTACATAACTTTCGTTCTGTTTAGCTCCCATAACTATACCTTATACCACACATCCAAACATTTGTAAAGAGGGATAATTTTTTGTCTTCGGCAACCAGTTTCCGAAGCGGTCAGACGAAGCATTGATTACCGGTCAATCATTCGCCGTATTGTTGAAGTATACAACACAAAGGCGTATTTGTCAAGGGCGCATTTTTGTATAACCGTAAACATTTTGTTAACATCATTTCAAAATTTACTCCATTATATTGTACCGCCGTACGCGGCGCTTCATTATGTCTATGCCAGATGCAAAGGCTTCTTGCAACTTGTATAATCCGTTTGCAAGTTTTGTATATTTTGCTGTAGGGCTACAATCAAATTGCACTAACGCGAGTAATTCTTGCGAAGCTGATTTGTGACAAAATACAAAATTACAGACTTGCATTTAATGGTTATTGATAATTAGCTAAGCTTGTGTTATACTAAGTTACGAACCCATAAGGGGGATTTGCAATTTTACATTCATTTGCACCTCCCGTTTAGGTTGAAAGTATAGCGCAAAAACGCGCGACGCGCGTCAAATCAGTAAATCTTATTAGTATTATAAGGAGTATTCGACTATGGCTGAAAACAAAAAGATCACCACCGTCGAGGAAATGGAAGCGGACTCACAGAAGCTGCATGAGCGTGCCTGTGAAGTCTGCGGCGAGACTTGGCTTGAACGTGCCGAAGCTCAGAAAAACCATTGTAAGTTCGGCGAAGGCGGTATCTGCTGCCGTAACTGTTCAATGGGACCCTGCCGAATTTCCCCGAAAGCACCGCGCGGAATATGCGGTGCGGACGCTCACGCAATCGCTGCGAGAAACTATCTGCGGGCAATCAGCGCCGGTACGGCTTCGCACTCCGACCACGCCCGCGAGATTTTGCATGTTCTGCACCATACCAAAGCAGAAGGTCCGTACATCATTCGCGATGAGCAGAAGCTTATCAACCTTGCTCACGAGTGGCAGGTTGCCACAGAGGGACGCGACATCTATGACGTAGCGCACGAAGTCGCCGAAATCGGTCTTATGGAATTCGGGCGTCCGTTCGGAGAGATGCGCTTCCCCGGACGCGCACCGAAGGAGCGGCAAGACCTTTGGCACAAAGAGCATATTTGGCCGCGTTCTATTGACCGTGAAATCGCGACCGCAATGCATATGACCCATATGGGCAACTCCGCCGATCCGGAAGCGCTTATCCGTCAGGGGCTTCGCACGTCGATTTCCAACGGCTGGGGAGGCTCTATGCTCGGCACTGAGATTACAG
>JAITQY010000079.1 GCA_031288675.1 Oscillospiraceae bacterium
CGGAATAAGCTCCGCCATTGACATAGCAGTACCCTTGATGGGTTTGTCTCCAAGAATAAGCTCACCCGCCTGTTTCTTGCCGTTCTTTTTGACCGCAGGCGGCGCGGCGGCGCTGACAGTAACCTGTTTAAGTTTCATCACGTTTTTGATTGCCGCCTCACACATATTAAGTACAATCGGAGCTATCGGAACCGGCGTTTGAAGCGTAATACTGAGCGTCTGCTTATCTTTATTGGCAACTACGGATACAACGGCGGCGTCCGCCGCTCCGCTGAACTCCGCAGTACACGAGAACATATCTTTGAGTTTTGGCTGGTCTTTCATTTGGTGTTTCCTTAAATTTAGTATATAATCAATAGCCGATAGCTGCGCGTGATCTCCCTGCAGAGAACGGCGGAGTTAGTATCTTCCAAGTACCAGTGCGCACAGAGCTTTCGCGGCGGCGGACATATCCGTTTTCTTTATCAAACTTCCTTTGGCAAACAGGATTCCCTTTACCGGACCGCATGCAAGCCCAAAGTCCGCTTCTTTTGCCTCACCGGGACCATTTACCTCACAGCCCATAATGGCGACCTTAATTGGTTTTTCCGGAACGTATCCTTTTAATCCGGCGCGCACCTCCGCAATTACCGCTTCCAAATCAGCTTTACAGCGACCGCAGGTAGGGCAGCTGATAATATCAACCATTGAAGTGCGCGCGCCCACAGCTTCCAATATTGCAATTCCTGCCGTAACCTCCTGAACAGGATCGCCTGTCATACTGACACGCACCGTATCGCCTATTCCGTCAATTAGAAGAGCGCCGATCCCCGCAGCCGCTTTCGCGGCGGCGGCAATTCCGCTTCCGGCGGCGGTGATACCGAGATGCAAGGGGTAGTCAAACCGCTCCCGAAAAAGTCTGTTAGCCGCGACCGTAGTCTTTACGTCTCCGCTTTTCATTGAGACGCAAATATTGCCGAACCCTGCGTCTTCTAAAAGGCGGATATGCCCCGCGGCGCTTTCCGTAAGGGCTTCGGCAGTTACAGCGCCGTGTTCGGCGAGAATATTTTTCTCAAGCGAGCCGGAGTTAACTCCGACGCGAATGGGAACTCCGGCGGATTTAGCCGCGTCCGCAACGCGTTTGACGTTGGCGACAGAACCGATATTGCCGGGGTTAATACGTACTTTGTCAATACCGTTCTCAATCGCCGTAAGCGCAAGGCGGTAATCAAAGTGAATGTCGGCGACAAGAGGAACATTTGTCAGACGCTTTATCTCTTTAATTGCGTTTGCCGCCGTGTGATTCGGCACGGCGATTCGTACTATGTCCGCGCCCGCTTCAGCAAGCGCGTTCACCTGAGCGGCGGTAGCAAAAGCGTCGGGCGTATCGGTGTTCGTCATACTTTGAACGCTTACCGGCGCACCTCCGCCGATAAGCAGATTGCCTGCTTTGATTTGCCTTGTTATTTTACTCGTCATTAAAGTACTCCTATACTTGACATTCTACCCGAACCATTGTACAATGTCAAGCGTATTAACGTGAAAGGACTGACAAATGAAGAAAATAATGCTCGTGTTCGGTACGCGTCCGGAAGCGGTTAAAATGTGTCCGCTTGCAATTGAACTAAAGACACGCGGAAACTGCGAGACGGTAGTGTGCGTAACGGGGCAGCACCGCGAGATGCTTGACTCCGTGCTTGGAGTTTTTGGGGTTAAGCCGGACATTGACTTGAATATAATGACCGGACGTCAGACGCTATTTGATATAACCGTTAACGTGCTGAACGGGATGAGGGACGTTCTGACGCGTGAGAAGCCCGATATTCTGCTTGTACACGGGGATACGACGACCTCACTATCGGCGGCGATGGCGGCATATTATCTGAATATTCCTGTCGGACACGTTGAGGCAGGGCTGCGTACCTATGACATCAACGCTCCTTATCCGGAGGAATTCAACCGTCAGGCTATAGACTCAGTTGCGAGGTATATGTTCGCTCCTACTGAAAGCACAAGGGATAATCTTGTCAGGGAGGGTAAGAAGCGCGAAGGAATTTTTGTCACCGGAAATACGGAAATCGACGCGCTGCAGTATACGGTGAAGCCGGAATACGCTCACCAACTGCTTGAGTGGGCGGAGGGGTCACGGCTTATAGTGATGACCGCGCACAGGCGAGAAAGTCTCGGCGAGCCTATGCGTAGGATATTTAGAGCTGTACGGCGGGCTGTAGATAAGCATCCTGACGTCAAGCTTGTGTATCCGGTTCATCTTAATCCGGCAGTGCGCGAAACTGCTGAAGAAGTGTTAGGCGGACATCCGCAAATAAAGCTGACAGAACCGATGGACGTGTACAATTTTCATAATTTTCTTGCGCGGTCGCATTTGGTTCTAACGGATTCAGGCGGTATACAGGAGTCCGCGCCGGCGTTAAATAAACCTGTAGTGGTTTTGAGGGACGTAACCGAACGTCCGGAGGGCGTAGAAGCCGGTACATTAATGATCGGCGGAACGGAAGAAGAAAGCGTATACAATGCCGTAACGAAGCTTCTTGACGATGAGGCGCTGTACAGGCAAATGTCTTTAGCGCCGAACCCTTACGGAGACGGCTATGCCAGCCGGTTAATCGCGGACGCTATTCTGTCGGCTGACCTGTCGGCATAATCTAACGCTTCGGCAAGATTGAATTTAGAAGGTTTGCCGTTTTCGTAAACGACTTTGCCGCTTACGATAGTCGTTTCTACGTCGCTTGACTGAACGGAATAAACGAGATTTGCAAGAATATCGTGGTTCGGACGCAAATGAGGTTTATCAAGGTCAATTACGGCAATATCTGCGGGTTTTCCGATAGAAATTTCGTTGCCGCGCAGCGCCATTTTGAGAACCTCTGCCGGAGCAAACCCGTTTATCAAAGCGGCGAGATGTATTTCTTCAAACATATTCAGGTTATTGTTGCTTGCCGCTCCGTCCGTGCCAAGCGCGACAGTTATACCCGCGTCAAGCATTTTTCGTACCGGAGCGTACCCGCTGTTCAGCTTTAGGTTGCTGCTTGGATTGTGCGATACGGTAACGCCGTAATCGCGCAATATTTTTATGTCCTCGTCCGTGACCCAAACGCAGTGCGCTGCAGTCGCCGGAACGTCAAACAATCCGCAGCGGGCAAAATAAGCGGTAGGAGTTACGCCGTGACGAGCTATACATTCCTCGTGCTCTTTGCGGGTTTCGGAAACGTGGACGTGGACGGACGCGTTAAGGGACTTGGCAAGTTTAGCGGCATCGCGGACATATCCCTCATATGATGTGTATTCCGCATGGATTGCGACTTCCGGAGTAATCAGCGCTGACTTAGAGGCGCGCTCGAATAGGTCTAACGCCTCACGTTCGCGGAGCGAACCGGAAAGCGGAGCGCCGTCAAAACACAGAAGAGCGCGTGACGGGCGGCACTTGATACCGGTGCAGTCTACCGCGTCAGCAATCGCTCCGCAGTGGTCGTACATCTCATAGAAATTAGTGACGCCGCAGGCAAGCATCTCGGCAATCCCTGCGAGCGAGCCGTAGTAAACGTCTTCATCTGTCAGCTGAGCTTCAAACGGGAAAATGCGCTCGTTCAGCCAGCGGTCAAGCGGCAATCCTTCGCCCCAGCCGCGCAGAAGTGTCATAGGGACGTGACAATGCGAGTTGATTAAGCCGGGAATAAGCAGTTTCCGCAACGGCTCGCCCGTAGGCGGCGCAATAGAGCTAATCACGCCGTTAGCTACGGTTATGTCCGCGCGATTAAATGTGAAATCCGGGGATAGATACGCAATGTTTTGAAATTTCATTTGGGGACTCCTTAAGGTAGTCATATAGTCGGGAGTTGGTAGTCGAGAGTGGACGGGAGGTAGTCGTTAGTCAACAGTCGTGAGTAGACAGGGAACGGGAGATGCGCCCTACGGGGGACGGGAGAAACGGCGGGCGAGCAATGCCCTTTACCCCGTCAAGCAGGCTTGACGGGGACCCCGCGCCCCTACGAAAAACGAGACAGTCGGTAGTCAGCAGTCATTAGCAGAGAGTGGATGGGGGAAACGCATAGCAATGGCAAGTTGCAAGTGGCAAATTGAAAATGAGGACGGGGGAAACGAGAGACGTTAATCATTAAATATTAGTCATTAATCACTACTCAAGCATTATAGCACAAAGTTTCTGATTT
>JAITQY010000156.1 GCA_031288675.1 Oscillospiraceae bacterium
CGGATGTTGCGCGATTCCGGTCCCGGAATCGGATTGACGAGTATCGCGGGAAGGTTCTTTACTAAAAGTTCCGTACACGTTAGTCCGCCGGGCTTGGTGACGATACAGTCCGCCGCGTCCATATATAACTCCACATTGTTGGCGTAGCCGATAGGGAATAAATTAGTGTTTGAAATCTTTTGAAGCTCCTTAACGGTTTTCTCGTTCTTGCCGCAAATTGCAGCGACTTGATAGTCGCGGTCAAGATTGAGTATGCTTTCGCACGTCTCGGGAATGTTACCGTAGCCCATACTTCCGCCCATAACCAATACGGTAGTCTGGTCAGGATCAAGTCCGAGCGCCAGCCGGGCGCCGCGCTTGTCCTCCCGGTGCAGAAACTTTGGGCGCACGGGGATTCCTAACGGTAAAAGCTTGCGCTCCGGAATACCGCGCGCAACCGCCGCTCCGGAAAAAAGCTCGTCCGCGATGACCAGGTAGTCCATAAAGTCGCAGTCTTCCCAATACGGATGGATGCAGTAATCGGTCATAACGCCGATAACGGGACAGCGGATCAGTCCGCGCGCTTTAAGGTCGTTTAGTGTAAGCGTACAGAAAACGTGAGTGGTGAGTATTACATCAGGCATATCGCCGCGGAAATAGTGCGAAAAACGGTCAACAAGAAATTCACTTCCCGAGAGCGCCAAAGCGGCTTTGCGCAGGTTCTCGGCAGATTCAAGCGTGTCATAGCTTTTGCCGAACAGGGCGGGGAAGTACCGCGTTACGAACAGATAGCCCTTGTCCATAACGTCGTAAAAGAATTTATTTATATACTGGAAAAAATCCTCTTTGAAAACATCGATGTCCTCACCGAGTTCACGCCGGCGAATAAACTCCGCCTCTATACTGTCCGCCGCGGCATTGTGACCTCCGCCGGTAGTTACGCTTAATATTAATACTCGCATAAAATCATCCTCCATATGGAAAGATAACAAATAAATTAAAAGTTGTCAATAGAGTATAGCCAACATTTTACAATAAGTTTACGATTGGCATTATTATTTTTTTATAGAGGGGCGGAAAATATGTTCAAACATAAACCGCAGTATCGTACAGACCTTGCTTCGGAAGCGGCGGAAACGCTTCGCGCCGGGCGCGGCGCAGGGCGTATACACGGAATAATATCTGACCGCGCTGAGGAGGACGGCTTCACTACTGATACGGTACGTGTGATAAACGGAACCGGAGCCGCCGCAATCGGCAAGCCGATAGGGCATTATGTTACGGTAGGTCTGGAGCCGCTTACTGTACGCCGGGAGCTGAACGCCTTTACAAGAGCGGCGAAAAAAATCGCGTCAGAGCTAAGATTTATGCTGATGGAACAGGATGTGGAAGATTCTGATCCGGTGTTAGTAATGGGGTTGGGCAATGAGTCGGTTACTTCGGACAGCGTAGGACCGGTAGCCGTCAGGAAGATTTTCGCCACCCGAAAGGTTGCGGAGGATTCCGGACTGCGGAAAGTCTCCTGTGTCAGCGCGGGAGTACTCGGAACTACCGGTATCGAGGCGGCGGAACTTTTGCAGGGCGTAATCAGAGAGACATATCCGAAAGCGGCGGTTATCGTAGACGCGCTCGCGGCGGCTGACAGCAAGCGCTTATGTAAAAGCGTGCAAATCAATGACAGCGGAATAATACCCGGCAGCGGAGTAGGGAACTCCCGCGCCGCGATGAATAAAGAAAGTCTCGGAGTCCCGGTAATAGCGGTCGGAATCCCGACTGTGACGGATATAGGGGATGGGCTGATCGTTACACCGCGCGATATAGACGCATCTGCGGAGGAACTGGGACGTCTGCTCGCGCACGCGATAAACATTGCGCTTCAGGATGCGTTAGATGAAAATGAACTTCGTGAACTGCTGATGTAAAAAGGAACCCATTTTTCACTGTTAACAAATTGTTTACGTTTGTAAGTAAATTAACTCTTGACAAACCGTATTTTATGTGCTATAATACAGGAGCAGCCGATAAAAGAAAAGCATTTAGATAAGTTGCAATATTATATAATATCTGTTGCAGAATGCTCCACGTGGAGCATTCTGCGAACGGAAATCAGAAATTTCTAAATACCGCTTGCATTTTCCGTTTGCCTGTGCTATGATGTTCCTCACACACGGAGGAAGTATATGGCGAAAATTATTGCGCTGTTCAATCAAAAAGGCGGAGTAGGGAAAACGACTACGGCGGTCAACCTTACTGCGTCGCTGACTAAGCTCGGGAAAAAAGTTCTGCTTGTGGACGTAGACCCGCAGGGGCACAGCGGAAGCGGACTTGGCTTAGACAAAGACCGATGCAGTCCGAACGCGTTTCACGTTATTCTTGAGAACGAGCCTGCGGAAAACGCTGTTCACAGCACTAAGTTCGGCGACGTAATCCCAGCTAACAAGGAGCTTTTCGGCGCCGGAATCACGATGTCAGGCGTCCCGAACCGCGAATATGTTCTGAAAACCGCGCTTGAACCCTTAAAAGACCGTTATGACTATATCTTCATAGATTGTCCGGCGCTTTTGGAACTGCTTACGCTTAACGCGCTCTGCGCTGCGGATAGTCTGCTGATACCCGTGCAGTGCGAATACCTCGCGTTAGAAGGGCTAAGCGACCTTATGACGTCGTTTAAGCTGATTAAGCGCGGACTGAATCCGGAGCTTGAGATACTTGGCGTAGTCCTGACTATGTACGACGGGCGCACAAACCTTTCCTCTCAGGTAGCGGCGGAGGTCAAACGCTACTTCCGCGATAAAGTTTTCAAAATCCCGATTCCGCGCAACGTCCGTCTTTCCGAGGCGCCCAGTCACTCCAAGCCGGTGCTCGCCTATGACGGAACAAGCAAAGGCTCAAAAGCGTATTTGGATCTTGCGGGCGAAATAATTTCCCGTACACGCAATTAACAGGGATTCCGGTCTTATTATAAAACTAATCTAAGGAGGTTTTTATGGCTTCAGAAAAAGGACTTGGCAAGGGCTTATCCGCACTCTTGGGCGGCGCGTCCGCCTCAGAGGAACTGGAGAGCGTTTATCTCCCGATTATGGAAATCGAATCCTCCTATATTCAGCCGCGCTATCTTTTCAAAGAGAACGCGCTGCAAGAGCTTGCGGATAGTATCCGTGTCAACGGTATCATTCAGCCGCTTACCGTTCGTAAAACCCGAAGCGGCAAATATGAGATAATCGCCGGAGAACGCCGCTGGCGCGCCGCTAAAATCGCGGAGCTTGATACCGTTCCCGTTCGGATTATTGAAGCCGACGACCGTAAGGCGGCGCATCTTGCGCTTGTCGAGAACCTCCAGCGCGAAGACCTTAATCCGATTGAAGAGGCGAACGGTTTCCAGCGGCTTATAGACGAATATTATCTTACGCAGGAACAGGTCGCGGAGCAAATCGGGAAATCCCGCGCTTATGTCAGTAACTCCGTAAGATTAACCGCGTTGCCTAAGGACGTTATCACATACATTGAGGGCGGAAACCTCTCCGCCGGTCACGCGAAAGTACTGTTGGGGCTGAAAGACTTTCCCGGCTTGCAGATTCAATTAGCAAGATTGATTACCGACAGGGGACTTACCGTTCGGGAGACCGAAGAGGAAGTCCGCAAATTGAACAAAAATTCTAAACTTCCGCAAAGCGTTGATAACGATACGGACGGAAAGAATGCGGTTCGTATGTACATAGACGACCTTGCGCGCATCGCGGAGCAAACGCTCGGGCGGCGCGTTAGAATTTCCGGTAACGGGAAAAAAGGGAAAATCTCTATTGATTATTACAGTCAGAATGACCTTGACGACATTATAAATCTATTTGCTCAGACAAACAGGGAGGCTAATTCAAAATGATTGACATCAGATATTTACGCGAACATACCAGTGACGCTAAGCGCCGTTTACTCGCCAAAGGCGCTGATTTCAGCGCGGAAATCGACACAATACTTGAGCTTGACTCTCGCCGCCGCGCTATTATTTCCGATACCGATGCTAAAAAGGCGGAGCAAAACGCCGTATCCAAGCAAATTCCGCAAATCAAAAAGAACGGCGGCGACGCTTCGGAGCTTCTTGCTAAGATGAAAGTACTCAGCGACGAAATCAAGGACGCCGACAATACGCTGCGTGAAGTCGAAGCGGAGTTCCGCAGCGGAATGCTCGGGCTGTACAACCTTCCGGACGAAGACCTTGCGCCCGGCGGCAAGGAGAACAACGAACCCATACGCTTCTTCGGCGAGCCTAAAACCTTTGATTTTGCGCCTAAACATCATGTTGACCTCTGTCTTGAGCTCGGCTTGATAGACTATGAACGCGGAACGAAACTTGCCGGTAACGGCTTTTGGATTTACAAAGGAATGGGGGCGCGCTTGGAATGGGCGCTTCTGAACTACTTCATTGACACGCATCTTGCCGATGGCTATGAATTGATTATTCCGCCGCTGATGCTTGAGTACGAATGCGGAGTTACTGCCGGTCAGTTTCCGAAGTTCGCAGACGAAGTATATAAAATCGCGAACCCCACAGATGAGCGTATGCACTATATGCTTCCTACTGCGGAGGCTGCGCTGGTCAGTCTGCACCGTGATGAAATCCTTTCTGAAAAAGAGCTGCCGCGCAAGTATATAAGCTATACGCCGTGTTTCCGCCGTGAGGCGGGCAGCTACCGTTCCGACGAACGCGGAATGGTGCGCGGACATCAGTTCAATAAGGTGGAGATGGTTCAATACACCACTCCGGAAAACTCCGGAGCGGCGTTTGAGGAGCTTGTTGCCAAAGCGGAAAAACTGGTAAGCGGACTTGGCTTCCATTTCCGCACGGTTAAACTTGCCGCCGGAGATTGCAGCGCGTCTATGGCGCGGACATACGATATAGAGATTCAAATTCCCTCTATGGACGGTTATAAGGAAGTTTCCAGCGTCAGTAACGCGCGTGATTTTCAGGCGCGACGTGGAATGATCCGCTACCGCCGCGATAGTGACGGTAAGGTAGATTACTGCCATACGCTTAACGGGTCTGGACTGGCGACAAGCCGTATTCTGCCCGCGCTTGTAGAGCAGGGTCAGCGCGCCGACGGCAGCGTCGTCGTGCCGGAAGTTCTCCGCAAATATCTCGGCGGAATTGAAATTATTGAGAAACAATAACCCTGTCCGTACAAACCAATCTTTTGAGTAAAAACACCAACCTTTGGAGAACACAATGAACCGGCAAAATTACTCTGTCATTATTAAATCGCTCCTTGCCACGCTCCTTGCGGTTGCCGTCGGCGCGGGAGTTCACTATGCGCACAGGGTTACGTACCTGCAAGACCCGGCGTCCCGAAACATTGAGCTTATGCAGACCTATATGCAGGACGCCCAAAGTTTGTTTGTAGAGAAAAGCATTCCGGTGCAGGATATTGCGATGCTCGTATGGGATAAGCCAGGTTACCGTGCAGTGCAGATGAATTTTTCAGAATCTCCCTTAGCAAAGACGATTAACGGTTCAGAGATTCCTCAGACTGTCCTTGACGCGGCGTTTACTCTGTCCGCGTCCGGCGCGTCAGTCAAAAATGTCACTGTTACTAAAGAGGGAGCGTATTTTTACACCAGCTATACGGACGCCGGAGTTGTCGGTTTCGTCTATGAAACCTATCCGGACAGCGTTACAGACTATGATACAATGGAGCTATTAGAAAATTGGAAGATATTCTACAGACTGAACGAGTAAAATTTCAACGCTATGCTGACCTCTTGGCGGAGTGGAACTCCCGAATTGATCTCACATCGGTTCCGGCGGAGGAGACTTGGACGCGTCACTTTGCGGACAGTCTGCAGCTCCTGAATTTTGCTGATTTTTCTGAAAAAAGTGTGATTGACGTCGGCAGCGGCGCCGGATTTCCGGGCGTTCCGCTCAAAATTGCGGAGCCGAGCATTTCGCTCACGCTTCTTGACGCTACAGCAAAGCGCACGGATTTCCTGCGCGCACTGTGTAAAGAACTCGGTATTGATGTAACGATTATACACGGTCGCGCGGAGGACTGTGCTAAGCCGGCAGATTCCGCCGGGCTGCGCGAATCTTTTGATTTTGCGCTCTCCAGAGCTGTCGCTAAACTCAATGTGTTAAGCGAAATAATTTTGCCGTTCGTCAAAGTCGGCGGTATGGTTCTTCTTCACAAGGGTGAACGTGCGGACGAAGAGCTTCGCTCTGCCGCGGAGATTATTTCGGCTCTCGGGGCGGAGCCGGAGCGCGTTCAGCGCTATGAATACGGCAATATTATAGTATTGCGCAAGCTGCGTCCCACCCCCGTTAAATATCCCCGCAGCTGGAAAAAAATCAACGCCTGAGGTTTTATCATAACGTTTTTATTTCCTTATTGCGGACTCTAATCTGTAAGACTATTTGCATTACCGCAACAGTGAAAAATTTTCTGCACCAAATTCTCGCTTCCGCATATACTGGCGCGAGGTGATGAAAATATGGCTTACAATGCTGCTGCGGCTTATGCGTATGCTCATAGATGGGCATACAGCCGCAATCCACGATACACAAGCTATAGCAATACCGCAAACGGTGACGGAACTAATTTCGTCTCGCAGTGCCTTTATGCAGGGTGCGGAGTTATGAACACTACGTCGTTTTCGGGATGGTATTATTTCTCGCGCAGCGCGGTCAGCCGGAGTTGGTATGACGCGGAGGCGTTACATACGTTCTTAGTGACTAACAACGGTGTAGGACCTTACGGTTACGACGGCTCGATGGAACAGGCTCAGCCAGGCGACGTTATCCAGTTATGCTACTACGGTAACACGTTCACGACGTCGTTATTAGTGGTGGCGAACCGACCGGATATTCTCGTGGCAGGTCACGATTACGACACGGATTACCGTCACTTGGACGATTTGTACTACCAAAAACGCCGTTTGATACGCATTACTGGAGCAAAAGGGTATGCGGGCTATTATCCCGGCGGCGACGGAGGAGTAATCTATTTACCGCCCGGTCAGCCCTCCCGCCCGATTCGTCCGAACCCGCCCAATCGCCCTGGACAGCCGAGCCGTCCGCAAATTCCGGGCGATTTGATTCCTCTTACCCCGACACTGCCGGTACTTCCGGATTATCAAACGCCGATGCCGTTTGCGGAGGATGAAGAGTAGTCAAGTCATTCAAACGGGCAAAAGAACAAGGGGCGGTATCGCCGCCCCTTACTTTGTTCCTGTAAGCTATTGTATTATTAACGGTCGTAATAGCGCTGTAAAAAGCGTTTTGTGCGCTCTTCCGTGGAGTTGCCGAACACCTGTTCCGGAGTTCCGCGCTCAATTACTACGCCCTCGTCCATAAATATCACTTGGTCGGCGACGTCACGGGCGAAAGCCATCTCGTGCGTTACTATAACCATTGTCATCTTCTCTTCCGCAAGCGAGCGGATGACCTTCAGGATTTCGCCGGTAAGTTCAGGGTCAAGCGCGCTTGTGGGTTCGTCAAAGAAGAGTATCTCCGGATTCAGAGCCATAGCTCTGGCGATTGAAACGCGCTGCTGCTGTCCGCCGGAGAGCTGATAGGGATATTCATTCGCCTTTTCGGTAAGCCCCATCTTTGCAAGCAGAGCAGTTGCCCGCTCCGCCGCCTCAGCCTTTGTATGTCCGAGTACGCTTACCGGCGCTTCCGTTATATTCCTCAAAACGCTGAAATGAGGGAACAGATTAAAGTTCTGAAAAACCAGCCCGATTTTCAACCGAATCTTCCTAAGCGCCGCCGCATCCGCATATACAGGCTTGCCGCTGTCCGGAGTTTTAACCATTACTTCCCCGTCAACGGTGATATTGCCGCTGTCAATCGTCTCGAACTGCGTGACGCAGCGCAGCAGGGTACTCTTGCCGGATCCACTGGGACCGATTACCGCAAGTACCTCGCCTTCGGTTACAGTCAGCGAAATGCCTTTAAGTACTTCGTTATCGCCGAAGCTTTTTTTCAGATTTTCGACTTTTAATATTTCAGACATAGTAGTAGTTAGGAAACCGTTACTTCTCTTTACTTTTTTTCTTTGCGCGAAGCTCGTGCTCTAAAATGGCTTTGCGCAGACGTAAATTTTGCGGCGTGACCTCTAAAAGCTCGTCGTCGGCAAGAAATTCCAGACAGCGCTCAAGGCTCATATTACGCGGCGGTACAAGCCTCAGCGCTTCGTCAGAACCGGAAGCGCGCATATTGGTAAGCTGCTTCTTCTTGCAGACGTTGACGACAATGTCTTCTGCCTTAGGCGAGACGCCGACGATCATGCCGGCATAGACTTTTGTGCCGGGCGCTATGAACATAGCTCCGCGATCCTGAGCGTTAAAAATCCCGTAAGCGACGGCTTCGCCGGTTTCAAACGCTATCAGGCTGCCTGTACCGCGCCGGTCTAAATTGCCCGCGAACGGCGCGTAGCTATCGAATACGCTCGCCATAATACCTTCACCGCGCGTATCACTTAGGAACTCGCTTCGGTAGCCGAATAGCCCGCGTGTCGGGATTAGGTACTCCAGTTTTGTGCGGTCGCCCTGCTGTGTCATCGCGGCAAACTCGCCGCGGCGCGACCCCATTTTGTCCATAACCGTTCCGACGTGATCTTCCGGAACGTCAATAATCACGCGCTCCATTGGCTCGGATTTCTGCCCGTTTTCTTCTTTATAAAGCACGCGCGGCGGCGAAACCTGAAACTCATAGCCCTCGCGCCGCATAGTCTCAATCAAAATCGAAAGGTGCATTTCACCGCGTCCGGCAACGTTAAAACTATCCGTATTGTCCGTTTTGGTAATGCGAAGCGAAACGTCTTTTTGAAGCTCGCGGTACAGGCGGTCACGCAGATTCCGCGTGGTTACGAACTTGCCTTCCCGTCCGGCGAACGGACTGTCATTGACGCTGAACGTCATCTCCATCGTAGGTGCGGAAATCTCCACGAACGGAAGGGCTTCCGCGTCAGATGATCCGAGTATGGTATCGCCGATAGTGATCTCTCCGACGCCGCTTACAGCTATAATGTCGCCGGCTTTGATTTCCTCCGTTGCGGCGCGCTGTAAGCCCTCAAAAGTATAGAGATTTGTCGCTTTTGCCTTGCGCTTGCTATCAGGGGTAAGATAGTTAGCAATTGTAATTTCCTGATTTTGCTTTAAGATTCCGTCCTCAAGCCGCCCGATAGCGATACGTCCGACGAACTCGTTATAGTCAATGCTGCTGACAAGCATTCGCGTCGGTTTTGTAACGTCCGCGACAGGTTCGGGAATGTACTCTACGATTGTGTCGAACAAAGGACGCAAATCAACTCCGGCAACCTCCGGGGAATAACTCGCAACGCCCTGCCTTGCGCTGCAAAACAGTGTCGGGCTGTTAAACTGTTCGTCCGTAGCGTTAAGGCTGAGCAGAAGCTCCAAGACCTCATCAATGACTTCAGTTATCCGCGCGTCCGGACGGTCAATCTTATTGACGACGACGATTACTTTATGACCGAGTTCCAGCGCTTTGCTGAGGACAAATCTCGTTTGCGGCATAGGACCTTCCGCCGCGTCAACAAGTAGCAACACTCCGCTGACCATCTTCAGGACGCGCTCGACCTCACCGCCGAAATCGGCGTGTCCGGGAGTATCGACTATGTTAATTTTGATGTCCTCAAACTTGTCGTTGCTGTAACGTATAGAAGTATTCTTCGCAAGGATCGTTATCCCGCGCTCCCGTTCCAAATCTCCGGAGTCCATAACGCGGTCGCGGACGACCTGATTCTCGCGGAATACTCCGCCCTGTTTCAGCATTTCGTCCACAAGCGTGGTTTTGCCGTGGTCAACGTGCGCGATGATTGCAATGTTACGTAATATCAAAGTGTAGTTCCTTCCGTAAATAGGCAGTTGAAATATTCATTTCATTCACAAAAGATTATTATACACTCTATGCTATGCGTTGTCAACGATTATTTACAGAGAGGGGGATTGAAGATTGCTTCTGCTTCTTCGTGTAATTTCTTAAAATGAGCTGTCATTTTATCTGTGGTTTTCCGGTTCGCCTTCGTTCATCCAAAGTAATGAAAAAAACCGCCCTTTCAGACGGTTAAATCATTTTATTATTGTGCGTTAGTATCTTTACGCGGCAACCTTTTCCTTTGCTCCAATCAGCTTCATCGCCTCGTCTTCCGTTATTTCCTCATACAGGTCATAGTACTCGCTCTCATCGCAAAAATACAGTATCAGAATTCCCGACCTAACCCAACCTTTTTTGTCATCCCATTCGTACTGTTTAGCTCCGTCCGCGCGTACTACTGTCCCATAATGTTCGCGGTCAATCAGTTTAACATATTCATAGTTCATACGTCAAGTACCTCCTCTATGTTGTTTGGTGTTTTTAACCCTTTGGATAATTCAGACATCTTCTCTTGTAATGTTACGTATTCGTAAGACCGGACATCTTCAATAACCCGCAATTGCTCATATAGTTTGTGCTGTTCGCCGTCTTTTAATGCAAACGATTCGGGTGTGTGATACTGCAACTCAAAAATCTGTCCGTTCGGTGCTTTGACGAACGTGTTAACCCCGTTGTAAGGGTTTTTACGCCTTAGCCAGTAGTTTTTAACCCTGATTGTTTCATAACCGTCCTCCTGCAACTTCGACAACGTTCTCTTTATCATCTCGGTATAGTCGTCTTCACTCGATGTAAACGTATACCGGATAATGTCGTTGATTGCGCCGCCTGTCTGACCCTGCGCCTTTCGCGCGAATGATGTTACACTCTTTAGCCGGTAATCTAAACCTATTACTTCCGCGCCTACGTCTTTGGCGAAGCCAACAATCGCTTTCGTTATTTCGGGTTCGTTCTTAGCGGCTAACTCGTACAATCTTCTGTCCTCTTTGCCTAAGGTTTCTTCGGCTATGCTTATTATATCACCCTGTTTCCCGTTTGTCAACCCGTCATTGTTAACAAATTTTGCTTTCCAGTCCTTGTAGGTCATATCAGCAGGAGCGCTGTATGTCTTACCGTCCTTATCTCTCGCGGATTGTCAGGCAGAGTTGCCGCGTAAGGGTTTATAGTTGTTGCGAACGCTTAAGTTACGCGAAAAATTACATAATCCGCGATTTATCTTGCATTTTTCTTATTGTTATGTTATAGTAAGAAAATAATACCATTGGGAGGGCACTATGAACGACGCAACGCAAAAATCGAATAAGTTCCGTACGATTGTCTGGGGGTTCCGTATCGCGTGGAGCATTGACCCGCTGACTATGCTGCTTTGGTTCGCGGTATGCGGAGCTCTTGCGGTGCTTCCTGCTGTCGCGCTTTACTTCAACAAGCAGACGCTAAGCGTTATCAGCGGCTTCCTTAGCGGTCAGCCGTTCACGTATTCCGACGCCGTTCGCCCGATAATTGGATTGGGACTGCTGATGATTGCAATCGGGCTGTCCGGACGCATAAACTCACAGTTTGTGCGGATGATGACCTACGACTTGTACTTCGCGGGAATGGGCGACTACATAATGGAGCACGTGCAGGATATTGAGATGAAGGACCTGCTCCGCAAAGATGTAAACGATATGTGGATGTCAGCAATACTGGAAGCGAACTCCTTGTGGGCATTCAACGAGGGCATTTGCTTCATATTCGCGAAGCTGGTCGGTATCGCCGCGCTGCTTGTTACCGCGTTCACTATGAGCACTCTGATATTCGCGATTTCGCTGGTATATGTCGTTGTAATTTTCGTGATTAGTCTTGTGTTCGCTAAGAAAACGCGTTACAACCAAACCGATGACTTCGCCGATGAGCGAAAAATCGAGTATTACGAAAAAATGCTCGACAATCACGGTATGGCTAAAGAAACCAGGATTTTTGAGAACACGGACGACGTTATTACGCAATGGCGCAAACCCTATCAGCGTATTTTGAACCGTGACCTCAGACGGCAAAAGTCGGCGGAGCTTCGCGACCTGATTGTCGGCGCGGGATTTTATGTATTCCTTATTGTAACCGTCGGCGTAAGTTTATACGGTGTTGCTCGCGGCATGATGCCGCCTGACGTTTTCCTCGTTCTGTTTACTCTGTGTCTCAATTTGTATAACACCATCAACGGCACGGCGAGATATATCGTAAGATTTGATTTCGGCTTGATTGCGCTGGACAAGCAGCGCAGATTTTTCGAGCTTATCAAGCCCGGCGTTGGCGGCACGGAGGAAACTCTTGCCGATGAGGACACGGTGTTTGATGTGCAGAACCTTACGTTCTCATACAGCGATACGCCGACAATTAAAGATATTAGCTTCAGTGTGAATAAGGGCGAGATTATCGCGCTGGTTGGCGCGAACGGCAGCGGAAAAAGTACGCTCGTAAAACTGCTGCTGAATATGTACAAGCCCGACAGCGGTTCTGTAAAGGTGTTCGGGCGGGAGTACCGCGACTACAAACGTGGCTATATCCGCACTAAGATTGGTGTGTTTTTCCAGAACTATTACATATTCCATTCTCCGCTGCGTGAGAATATCGGCGTGGGCGCGGTGGAGGATATGGACAACGAGGTGAAGATTCTTGAGGCGCTCAAAAAAGGCGGCGCGGAGAAACTTGCCGCGAATCTGCCGAACGGTATAGACACTCTGTTGGGCAAATTCCAAGATCCAAGCGGTACGGAGCTTTCCGGCGGCGAGAAACAGCGGGTAGCGTCATCACGCGCGCATATGAGCAACCGTGATGTGCTGATTTTCGATGAGCCGGCGAGTATGCTCGACCCAATCGCGGAGATGGAGCAGTTTAACAACATCCGCGATATGTTAAACGGGCGCACGGCAATTCTAATCAGTCACCGCGTCGGCTTTGCGCGTATGGCGGACAAAATTATAATGCTGGACGACGGCAGGATTGCCGAAACAGGCAAGCACGACGAGTTAATGACTAAGGACGGTTTATACGCTCATTTCTTCAACGAGCAAGCGCAATGGTATCAGCAGAAAGGGGGCGAGGAATAATGGAAAAGCAAAAACTCACGTTTGCGGAAAGCGTTAAGATTTTCGGGAAGGCGCTGAAAGTCAGCGTTAAGGCTCGCGGAGCCGGTTCGCTGATTGTCAGTGTTTTGGGCTTCGCGATGGCGTTCCTGCCGATGCTGACTTCGGTCGCTGTACGGCAATTTTCCGACGAAATACAGACACTTTACGGCTCCGGAGAAGCGGCAATTGCGTCGGTTATCGGAGTGTTCGTGATACTATCAGCGCTGTATATCGTACAGCTGCTGTGGAATTCACTAAGCAGCTACTTTGAATCGCGTAACGCAATAAAAATACGTCAATTTATGAAAGAGCGCATTATGCGCTGTACCTGCGACGTTAAGTATAAATACATTGAAAACTACGACGATTTCAAACAGCGCATAAACTTCGTCGGTACAGATGCCGGAGAGCGCGTCGCGAACAGCGTCGGCACTACGATTTCGTGGGTGCAGAGCATCATTACGTTCATCAGCATCATCACGGTGCTATGGTCGGTCAGTTTCTGGATTGTCGTGATAATCGTCGCGGCGTGCATCCCCGCAATTCTGATCGCGGCGAAATTCAGCGAAGATGAGTACCATAACCGCGGCTTCTGGATCGTTGAATACCTAATGGCGTGTGCGTATTTCTTCGAGGCTACGATGTCGGACGCGCTGAACGACGTACGCTTTTTCGGAGCATATCCGTGGCTTCACCGCAAATTCAAAAAACAGAACGGTGAGTATATAAAAATCAAAAACGCGGTAACGAAAAAACACATTCTGTTTAACTCGCTTGCGGATATATTCAGGAGCTGCGTGTATGTGTTTGTCCTGCTGATAGCGGCACGGCAGATATTTGACAATCCGGCTGTTGGTATAGGAGCATTTATGCTGGTGTTTACGATGGCGGGACAGCTGCAGGAGGTAACGGCGAAAATCTTCATAGCGGCGGCTCAGTTTGTCAGCGACGCGGCGTATATGAAAGACTTCTTCTATTTGGACGAGTTAGACTATGAGCGAAGAGAGAAGAACGCGAAACCCAGAGAGAAGTTTGCAGTCGAGTTCAAAGACGTGAGCTTCACATACCCCAATACGGAGCGGGAGATTTTGCACGGTCTGAATGTACACATCAAAGAGGGCGAAAAGGTTGCGATTGTCGGGGAAAACGGAAGCGGCAAGAGTACGTTTGTTGCGCTGCTTTGTGCTCTGTATGAACCGGACAGCGGAAAAATCATGATGGGAGAGGAAAATATATTTGACGGGTTATCTAAAACGAGAAAGACACTTTCAGCGGTGTTTCAGGATTTCGCGCGGTATGAGGCGAGTATACGGGAGAATATAGTCATCAGCGATAACCGGCGTACTGTAACTGATGATGAGCTTAAATCACTGACGCTTAAAACAGGCGCGTGGGACTTCATTGATGAGCAGCCGGCAAAATTTGACGAGGTAGTCGGCAGTTTCAGCACGACAGGCAATAACCTAAGCGGCGGTCAGTGGCAAAAGGTTGCGCTAACGCGCTGCGCATACCGCGGTGACGCGAAGATTATGGTGCTTGACGAACCCACCGCCGCGCTTGATCCTATTGCGGAGGCGGAACTCTATCGAAGCTTTGCGGAACTGACGGGAGACCGCACGACGATACTGATAAGTCACAGGCTTGGAATTACTCAGCTTGTTGACCGCGTACTGGTCTTTGACGACGGTAGAATAGTCGAGGACGGCAGTCACGCCGATTTGCTCTCACGCGGCGGCTTATACGCGAAGATGTATAACGCTCAGGCGCAATGGTATGAATAG
>JAITQY010000026.1 GCA_031288675.1 Oscillospiraceae bacterium
CAACTATTATTGGCGCATGAACTTTCTTTTTAGTGACACATCTGAAGAAAAGATAAAATATAAGGTGAATTACAAAATCAATACAAACTATATAGAGATTAGGTATTATTTCCCAATCACTACTATGCGCCACAAAGTTAAGAATAAATGCGATTTTGCCTGACACCAAAAAACAAGGTATTTCCAATATAAACAAAATAAAAACAAGGATTTTGTTATTTATTACTGTATCGCTTAACAATGATTTTTTCCTCACTATTAAAATGCCTCCTTGAATAGCCACAGACATATATCCTGCCGGATTTGCTTGTATAATAGATCTGTAATATAGTTTTGGAATGACTTCAATTCAAAATTACATCGCCGGACTTACCGCCTGTTTTTCTTAACAGCCGAATGTTTTCGATAACTATATCCTTTTGGACAGCTTTGCACATATCATAAATCGTCAGAGCGGCAACACTGACGGCGGTTAACGCTTCCATCTCCACACCTGTGCTTCCGGTGCAGCGCGCAGATGCTGTAATTTCCACCGCGCACTCCGCGCCGTTGAGCGTAAACGAGACGTCAACACCGGTGAGCATAACCGGGTGGCACATAGGGATTAGTTCGCTTGTCTTTTTAGCGCCCATAATTCCAGCTACCTGAGCCGCCGCCAGCACGTCGCCCTTATTGGTCGTGCCGCCTGACCGAATGAGTTCAAACGTATCGCGACTGACGAGAACGCGTCCGCAGGCGACCGCTTCGCGCTTAGTGTCAGGCTTATCGCCGACGTCCACCATATGCGGAAGCCCGGCGTCGTTGAAATGGGTAAGCTCCGGTTTGCTTCGGGTCATATGATTAACCTCCGATTCTGTCCATAGAACGCGCGGAATCGCTGGGCGCTTCGTTTGTCAGCCCACGATGTGAGACGGGTTTAGCCTGTATCGCTAATTTAAGCGCATAGGTAAGTTCCTCATCGCGCAGGTTTCGTATAGAAATCTCACCCTCAGAATGTAAACAAGGCTTTATACAGCCGTCGGCAGTAAGGCGAATCCTGTTGCAGCTACCGCAAAACGCGCGGCTGACCGGGTCGATAAGCCCAATTCGACCGTATTGCATAGCAACCCCGCGCTGGATTCCGTTTTTGAGTCCTAAGCGCTGAACTACTGCATCGTTGGACAGATAGCGTTCGCGCCAAAGGGATTTTGCCTGTCCGATAGGCATAAGCTCTATAAAGCGCAGGTCGACGTCAAGGCGTTCGGAAAGGTCGGCGAAGGCTTCGATTTCGTTGTCATTTACTCCGCGCATAAGTACGCAATTAAGTTTTATAGGCGTAAGACCTGTACTCTTAGCGGCGGCGATTCCGTCAAGTACGTTTTGCAGTTCTCCGCCGCGTGTAATATTTTTGAACATATCCGGGTTCAGGGTATCCAAACTTATATTAATGCGGTTTAATCCGGCGGATTTAAGCGGTGCGGCAAGCTCAGAGAGTAATATTCCGTTAGTGGTAAGAGCGAGATCGTCAATGCCGAGTTCGGCAATTCCGCTTATTATGTCCAGTAACCCACGCCGCAGAAGCGGCTCGCCGCCTGTTATTCTGATTTTGCGTATACCAAGACCGACCGCTGCTTCCGCGACGTCAAGTATTTCTTCCACGCGCATAATATCGCTGTGTTTCCGTTTGGCAATGCCTTCGGCAGGCATACAGTAATCACACCGGAGGTTGCAAAGATCGGTTACCGAAATACGCAGGTAATCTATTACGCGCCCGCAATTGTCCGTCACAGTCCGGCGACCTCGTCCCCGGATTTGACCTCGCCTCCGGTCAGTACCCGTGCGAATACGCCCTCGCGCGGCATAACGCAATCGCCGGCTTTTTGCCGGATAACGCAGTCCGCGTGACACTCTTTCCCTATTTGCGTGACCTCAAGCTCCGCCGTACCGATTTGCAGCCTATCGCCGACTTTGAGAGCGGTTGCGTCTCCGCTGATGAGGATGTTCTCAGCGAAAACGCCCGGTGTAAGTTCGACGTCCACTTTAGCCTGAAGCTTGTCTACACTGGCTTTGCCAAGTAAACTGACCTGACGATGCCAAGTTCCGGCATGAGCGTCGCCCTCCGCGCCGTGTGCCGGACGAAGCGTTATAGTAGGCTGGGGAGTTTTTTGCTCCCCTTTGCGAGCTGAAGTGCAGACCGCTAAAACCGTTGCCATATATGCTGCCCTTTCGAGTTATTTTATCAAATTACACGCCTACTGTATCAGATTTTGTGACGGTTGTCAACAGTAAAGTTAACCGTTCGGAGTTATACAAATAAAAATCTCCGGAAAGCGAATGTTTTTCTTGACAAACTCGGTTTTGAGTGTTAAACTACATCTCGGAGGTCGAGTTACTTATGAAAAAAATACGCTCTGAAGACGCTGTCGGCGAGACCCTATGCCACGATTTAACTGAAATCAACCGTGACGGCGTGCGCAGTACGCGCTTCCGCAGAGGTCACGTTTTTACGCGGGATGATATTCCGGCGTTGCTGGATATGGGCAAGGCTCATATATATGCTTGGGATCCGGCGGCGGACGAAGTTCACGAAGAGGAAGCCGCGCTTGAACTTTCAGGCGTTATCGGCAGAAATATAGATTTCTCCAAGCCTGCGGAGGGTAAAATCACCCTTACGGCGGCGGCAGACGGATTATTTCACGTAAATACAGAGGCGTTACATACAATCAACAGAGTTCCGGATTATACGGTTGCCGTAAGGCGGAATAACATTACGGTCAGCGCGGGAGATAAGCTCGGCGGATTGAGGATAGTTCCGCTTGTGACTGAGCGTGAGAACACAGACGCGGCGGTCAGACTTGCGGAGGAGAGTTTTCCGGTAGTTGAGGTCAAGCCGTTTATTCCGCTGAAAACCGGAATTATAATCACGGGCGGAGAAGTTTTCAGCGGACGTATACCCGACCGGTTTGAGCCGATTTTGCGCGCTAAGCTGAAACCGTTCGGCGCGAATATCCTCGGCGTTAAATTTGCGCCCGATGATACCGGCGTCATTACGGAGCATATACAGCGCTTCTTAAATCTCGGCGCGGAGGTCATTCTGCTTACCGGCGGAATGAGCGTTGATCCGGATGACGTAACTCCGACGGCGATACGGCGCAGTTCAACGGAGTTTCTTACCTACGGCGTACCGATGCAGCCTGGCAATATGTTTACGCTTGCGTATTCCGGCAATACAGTTTTAGCCGGAGTTCCTGCGGCTTCAATGAAAGCGCCGGTAACCAGTTTTGATATATTCCTGCCGCGTATATTTGCGGGAGAAGATTTGCGCGGCACGGACTTCGCGGCGCTTGGCGCCGGCGGATTTTGTATGCAATGCGACGTCTGCCGGTATCCTGTTTGTAACTTCGGAAATCTATAATATATTTTTAGGAGGTAACTAATGAAAAAGTTACTAATTCTCGTGCTTGCGTTGGCGGTTATACTTTTAGCGGGCTGCGGAGGCACCACCGTGACAGAAGATCCGGCGGCTACTACAGAGGCGGCGGAGACTCCGGAGCAGATTCCGGATACCACGCCCGAACCGGCAGACCTAAC
>JAITQY010000035.1 GCA_031288675.1 Oscillospiraceae bacterium
CCGTCAATTAAGTATAATTTTCACTGTATCGTCCGGTTTCTCTTTATCCTGCTGGTCGAATTGCTTCAGCAGCAGGGAGGTCAGGGATACGGGACGCTCCCAGTCAGATTCCATAGCCGCGCGTATGCGGGTCTCCACCCTGCGCGCCGCCTTAGATATTTTCGGGTCCTCTAACATTTCCCTCCACTCCTGCACGCTAATGCCGAGTTTAACGCAGAAGTCGCTTATACCTATTTTGCTGTCCGCCTGAGTATCCAGATAGACGCTCGCGGCTTTGGTAAGTTTTTTGCCTGATAGTTTGCCTGTAATCATAATAATTTTTACCTCCTGAAGTGTTGTTTTGAAGCGTGTGCACCCGCTTAGTTTTTTCAACTACTCGGGTATTATAACACAACGTTTCTGATTTGTCAAGTATTTTTTGCGTTTTGGAGTAAATATTTTGTGAACAGAGTTTTGAATAATGTTAATCTGCACCTAAACCGTAAAAATTAAAAATGATTTTTCGTATATATGATAATAATATTATAAATATATAGTAGTAGTAGTAGGGGCGGAAAAATGTTGATAACTCCAGCGAAGCCCCGTAAATCCTCAAAACTCCTTGTGGATAAAATGTTGATAAAAACAGGGCTTTTTGCCGCCCTGTTTTTTCATTGTGGATATTGTTGATAACTCAATTGTTAACATTGTTAACTTTGTTGATAACTCAAATATTTAAGCTCAAATATCGGCAGACTATTATTAACCCCAAATCACCGAATTGCGAATATTATTCTGAGCCTGCATTTTCCTATTATAATCATACGCGCTCCGGAGCATAATACAACGGAATGATCCGAAAGAATTTAAGGAGCGCCTAAAATGCCAATCATAAACGCGTCTTTTTCAGACCCCGACACGGCGGACAGAGCGTTAGCGCGTCTGCGTCAGGCGGGGATACCGTTCAACGCAAGCTATCAGTACGGAAGTCTGCCTAAATTGCCCGGCGGATATGTAGCTCACGTCGCATACCCGAACGCAACCAGCTTCGCGCCGTATTCCAATCAGGTTCAGCCGGCGATGCTTGTAGCCACCGCGTCCCTGCCGCAGCCGACGTTCTCGCGCGAGACTACGGTGTCTTTCCGCGTCAACCACAGCGTATTATCGCAGGCGACCAATATACTGCACAACTCCGGCGCATATTCGCTGACGCAATGACAAAAATATAACCTCTCCGCCTCAGCCGGCGAAGAGGTTATCGTTAACCGTTCATCCTTTTTTCGAGCTTTTTCGCGGCAAGCGAAATCGGATAGCACGCGGCGAAGTAAAGGAAAAATATCACCAGATAGACGGCTACCGCGGCTTTAGGAAACGTATAGCGGTTTGCCTCGATTATCTGCTGCCCGACTTTCAGTACCTCCACAACGCCGATAAGCACGACAAGCGAGGTCGTCTTAATCATTCGGGTTACGAGGTTTATCGCCGGAGGGATAAGCCGCCGCACGGTCTGCGGCAGAATTACATTCAGATAGACGTGAAGTTTACTCAGCCCGAGCGCGTATGCGCTCTCAAACTGGTGTTTAGGGATAGACGCGATTGCGCCGCGCGTCAGGTCGCCAAGCTCCGCGGTACCCCAAACGGCGAACACGATTACCGAAGCCGTACCGCCGCTTAGGTTCCACCCGAACGCGCGCGTCACTCCAAAATACGCAAGAAACAGCAGCACAAGCTGAGGCATAATACGCACGAACTCCAGTATTATACGGCTTAAAACCTTGCATACAGGGTTCTTCCAAGTCATCAGCAGCCCGAACGCCACCCCAAACGGCACGGACAGTCCGACCGCCGTCAGCGATATTCTAAGCGTTACCCACAATCCGCTTAACAGCCGCAGTATGTTCCGGACGTCGCTAAATATTTCCATAGCCAGACCTCCGTATCCTGCGCTCCGCGTATGAAGCCAAAAGGCTTACCGGCAGCAGAATTATTATATACCACGCGACAAGCATTATCAGCGCCTCGCCGGTGGAGTAATACAGCCCTATCAGGTCTTTCGCCACGAACATCAAATCGGCAAGCGCAACCGCGCTGAATACGGACGTTTCCTTGATAAGGAAGATGATGTTCGCCGTTACGCCGGGTATAGCTATCGCTAACCCCTGCGGAAACATTACGTAGCGTATCGTTTGCGCTCCGCTAAGCCCGAGACTCAGCGCGGACTCGTATTGTATACGCTCTACGGCTTCCAAGCCGGAGCGCAGTGATTCCGCCATATACGCTCCGCCGAGAAACGCCATTCCGATTATCGCGCACGTTTCGCCGGAAAGTCTGACGCCGATTTTCGGCAGTCCGAAATACAGCAAGAACAGCTGAACCAGCAGCGGCGTATTCCGCGCCAGCCCTATGTACGCGTTAAGGATTTTTGAAATCACGGGGATTTTAAGGTACAGTACTACGCTGAACAGCGCTCCGGCGATAAGCGAAAGCGCGATACCCTCCGCCGCCAGCCTAAGCGTCAGCCCTGCCGCCTCCGTATACGCCGGCAGGTATTTAACGATAAAACTCCAGTCCATAAATAATAAGCAGTATCCGGCAGCCGGAACCGCTCTCCTGTCTCGGATAAAATATGCTTGATAAACGGTAAAATTTAGTGTATCATAAACGTCGGAGAAATGCAAGAAAAAGTTATGCGCCGCCGGCTCGTCCCTGCGGTTACGAACCCTTGCCTGACGGCGGGTGATTCAGCATATGCCGCTTGACATAAATCGTAATCTGTGGTACAATGCAATTAATCTAAAGAAAGGGAGTATAGGTATGCTGACCTTAGAAGCGATTCGGGAAAAAGCTGTTCCGATTGCAAAGATGTATAACGTGAAGCATATGAAATTATTCGGCTCCTATGCCGACGGTACGGCGACTGAGGATTCCGACGTAGATTTATTGGTAGAGTTCAACGAACCGCCGGTTGCGTCGATTATGACCGTAATGGGACTTCAGCTTCAGTTAAGCGAGAGCTTCGGAAAAGCGGTTGACGTTGTGCCGTTACCGGCTCCGCGTCCCGAAAGACTTGTACTCAACCGTACAGAGGTGATATTATGAAGCCCGAACGTGACAGATTTCACTTAGAAGATTTAGATTATTTATGACAAACACAACACGGGCAATGGCGATTGACTACGGCGACGCGCGAACCGGCGTAGCGTTCAGCGATTTAACTAAAACTCTGCCCGGCGAAACGCTTACTATACGGGAGCGTAGCGTTAAGGCGCTTGTTAAAACGCTTGCCGAACTCGCCTCATCACGGAACGCGGACGTTATCGCGCTCGGATGTCCGCTTAATGAAGACGGCTCACAGGGCGAACGTTACCAAAAAACTGAGGCGCTCAAGCTCAGGCTTGAAGCGCTTGGTTTCACCGTGCATTTCGTTGACGAGCGTTTTACCTCTTTAGAGGCTTGGGAGCTTCTGTCCCCGCGCGAACGCCGCACGCGTGACAAGTCGCGCCTTGACGAAGTATCCGCCTCCATAATCCTACAGGACTTCCTGAATAACAGTACCCGTTAACCCTCAGTTACTGCCGGTACTGCCGAAGCCTCCGCGGTCAGCTCCGCCGAGACAGCTTACCTCCTCGAACTCCGCTTCACCCATACATTCCATAAGCCGGAACTGGCAAATGCGGTCGTTTACCTTTATCTCCGTATCCGCCACAGCATAGGCTGGGAACTTCCATACGTCGCCGTCGCCGCTGTAGCTGTTATCCACTATCCCTATTCCGTTCGCCTGCAATATATGCCACGTCTTGAACGTACTGGAGCGCGGAGCCACCCACGCCTCGTATCCCTCAGGAAGTTTCATACTTACCCCCAGCGAGATAAGCCGGAACTCCCCCGCGCGCAGCTTAACGTCCTCTGCCGCGCGCAGGTCTATCCAGTCGCCGGTCTTGATTCGCTCCAAACGCTGAATCTCGCCGCTGTGGTATTTGATTAATATCTTCATCTGCGCCCCCAAAAATAATTATCAGTCACTAAACGTTTGAAAAAATTTCTCCGGATGTATAAGCAGGTCGGCGTTCGCCTTGATTTCCGCGTCGCTCCAGTCCCACCATTTGACGCGTAGCAGCGTTTCTATCTGCCGTTCCGTATAGCGGTACTTCTTC
>JAITQY010000169.1 GCA_031288675.1 Oscillospiraceae bacterium
GTTCTACAGCCCGAGCCGCGATTATATTACCGTTGGCTATCTGTTCCGTAACGTAGCTCCAGTCATTTCTGCCGAGCAGGTAAACATTGTGACCTGCGGCTTTGAACTCCGATGAAATGACATGTTCCGCAAGGCACGGAGCTATTGCAAACGATACAAGCGTAGGCGGAACGTCCATATCCTCATAGCTTCCGCTCATACTGTCCTTGCCTCCTATTGCCGCTATTCCAAGTTCAACCTGTGCATCCAATGCTCCGAGCAGTGCCGCAAGGGGCTTGCCCCAACGCTCCGGATCATTGCGCAAACGCTCAAAATACTCTTGAAAGGATAAATATGCTTCTCTGTAATCACAGCCCGCCGCGACCAGTTTGGCGACCGAAAGAATCACAGCGCTATACGCCGCTTTATACGGATTGGCAAAGCTGTCATACGGGTCGAACGCAAAGCTCATTGCGCTTGCCGTCTCACAGTCGTAGTTCACCGACGGCAGAAGCGCCGCCATCACCTGTGACGGCGTTCGCTGATATTTGCCGCCGTACGGCAGAAGTACGCTTCCCGCGCCGATACTGCTGTCAAAATGCTCCTGCAAATTACGCTGTGAAGCGAAATAAATTTGTTCCGCTAACTGCGGTAAAGGTTCGGTCGTGACATACGGCGCAAGCTTCGGCAACTTGCCTACATATGCGGACGCAAACTTCGGCGCACCGTTGCTGTCAAGAAATTCTCTCGACAGGTTAACTATCGTCTCGCCCTGAAAACTCATTACCATTCGCGGCTCGGCTGTAACTTCGGCAACAATTGTTGCCTCTAAGTTTTCCGCATTGGCAAGAGCGGTAAATTTACCGGCGTCCGAAGCGGATACTACTACCGCCATACGCTCCTGACTTTCGCTGATTGCAAGTTCCGTTCCGTTAAGACCTGCATACTTTTTCGGCACTTTATCAAGGTTGATGTTCAGTCCGTCCGCAAGTTCGCCTATCGCTACGCTTACTCCCCCCGCGCCGAAATCGTTACAGCGTTTGATAAGCCTTGCGGCGTCCGAATTGCGAAACAGCCGTTGCAGTTTACGCTCTTCCGGCGCGTTGCCTTTCTGAACCTCCGCTCCGTTTTTCTCAGTGGTATCAGCGTCGTGCGCCTTACTGCTGCCCGTTGCTCCGCCTATTCCGTCGCGCCCGGTGCGTCCGCCAAGCAGAATCACCTTATCGCCCGGAGAAGGACGCTCCCTGCGTATATTTTCTAACGGAGCCGCGCCCACAACCGCGCCTATTTCCATTCGCTTGGCTTCATATCCGGGATGGTAGATTTCAGTCACTAAGCCTGTCGCTAAACCTATTTGGTTGCCGTAGCTGCTGTAACCAACCGCCGCCGTAGTCGTAAGCTTCTTGCGCGGCAGTTTGCCCGGTATAGTCTCGGACGCCGGAACTCTCGGGTCGGCTGAACCTGTTACGCGCATTGCCTGATACACATATGCGCGTCCGCTCAGCGGATCGCGGATCGCGCCGCCGATACACGTCGCCGCGCCGCCGAAAGGCTCTATCTCTGTAGGGTGGTTATGCGTTTCGTTCTTGAACATCAGCAGCCAGTCTTGGTCTCCGTCCGGAAAACGCGCCTTTACCCTGATTGAGCAGGCGTTTATTTCTTCGCTCTCATCAAGGTTTGTCAGCCCGCCGCGCTTCTTTAACACCTTTGCGCCGATTGTACCTATATCCATCAGGGAAACGGGTTTCTTATCGCCTATCTCCTCACGTAGCGCAATGTAGCGTTCCCACGCAGACAAAACGTCCGGGTCGTCAATTTTAACGTTATCCAGTTGCGTAAGAAACGTAGTATGGCGGCAATGGTCGCTCCAATACGTATCAATAACGCGAAATTCCGTAACTGAGGGATCGCGCCGCTCTGTATCACGAAAATATGTCTGCATAAACTTCAGGTCAGCAAAGTCCATAGCAAGCGCATAGTCACGCCGTATCGTCTCTAATGCGCTGTCGTCTGCATCTATAAAACCATTTATATATGATTCCGATGCAATATCGGGTGCGGGCTTGACTAAAGTGACAGGTTTGTCAGGCGAAGCTTCACGGCTGTCCACCGGATTAATAAGATATGAACGTATACGCGCAAACTCCGTATCATTAAGTCGTCCCCGTAAGATATAGACTTTAGCATAGGCGACTTCGGGACGTATTCCGGCGGTGATTGCCTGAATGCACGCCGCACAGCTGTCCGCGCGCTGGTCAAACTGACCGGGCAGCGCCTCGGCAAGCAGTATACGCGCACTGCCGGTGACTTCGGAATCCAATTCTTCAATGTAGACAAAGTCGGCGTTAGGCTCAGAAATCACTCCGCGCAGGGAAGTAAAAAAAGTAGCTTCGTCTATGCCTTCGATGTCATAACGGTTCGCGATCGTTACCGAGTCAAGCGAAGAAATTCCGAGATTTTCCCGAAGATCGGCAAGCAGATGACCCGCCTCTATGTCAAAACCGGGTCGTTTAATGGAATAGGCTCTGTAAACCATAATATCTCCTGTGAAAGTAGTAATTGACGCAAAAGAATACAGGCGGGAAAAATCCTGCCTTGAAAATACTGCCGGATTAATAGTCCTTAACTAACAATTGTTAGTACGCCTGAGGGTGGGAACAAACCTGACAGAGAATCGGCGGTTCTGCGCCGGAATAGACATTGCCGCAGTTACGGCAAATCCAGATAGTGCCTTCTGCACGTTTGAATACCTTGTCGGTGTTAACGTTATCAAGCAGAGCCAGATAGCGTTCCTCGTGTTCCTTTTCAATTTTGCCTACACCCTCAAAAAGCTCAGCTATATCATCAAAGCCCTCTTCCTTTGCGACTTCGGCAAATTCCTTGTACATCTCTGTCCATTCGTAATTCTCGCCTGCGGCGGCGGCAGTCAGATTTTCAATAGTAGTGCCGATGCCGTCAAGCTTCTTATACCAAATCTCTGCATGTTCTTTCTCATTGCCCGCAGTTTCGGAGAAATAAGCTGAGATTTGTTCGTAACCGTCTTTCTTTGCCTTGCTGGCATAGAAATCATACTTTGTACGCTCCTGAGCTTCTCCGGCAAACGCGGCTTTAAGGTTCGCCTCCGTGCGGCTTCCTTTTAGGTTAGGCATTGTATGCACCTCCATTTAAGATATAAAATTACTGTAAGACTATTATAACTCTTTTTCGAGCAATTTTCAAGTGATTTTTCAAAAAAGTTACTATAAATCTTCGCACTTGACAATCGGGTTGGGTTGGAGTATAATAATAACCTGACTTCGGCAGTTTGAAAGGACAGTTTGGAAAGAAAATGAAATACTACAGCACAAGAGACAATACGCGTTATGTCAGCGGAGCAGAGGCAATCGCGCGCGGACAGGCGCCGGACGGCGGATTATATGTTCCGGAGAGCTTTCCGGCAATCAGTAAGGAGGAATTAGAGAAACTGATTCCGCTTAGCTATGCCGATTTGGCGTTCTGCATTACTAAACTTTATCTGCCGGAGTTTACCGACGAAGAAATATATGAATTTACAAAGCTAAGCTATGGCGCTAATTTCAGCTCGCCGGAAGTTGCCCCTTTGCACGCGCTTAACGATGATACGTCTGTGCTGGAACTTTGGCATGGTCCGACCTGCGCGTTCAAGGATATGGCGTTGCAGTATCTTCCGCATTTGCTGACGGGTTCGCTGAAGAAAATAGGGGAAACCAAAGAGGTCTGTATATTAGTGGCTACTTCCGGAGATACGGGAAAGGCGGCGTTAGAGGGTTTTGCGGACGTACAGGGCACGAGTATACTTGTGTTCTATCCGCGTGACGGAGTAAGCGATATACAAAAGCTGCAAATGACTACGCAAACGGGAGAAAATGTCGGCACGGCGGCGATAAACGGCAATTTCGACGATGCTCAGATGGCAGTCAAAGCTATATTCGGAGACGCGCTTCTGCGCGATGAACTGGAAAGATCCGGTAAGTTTCTAAGCAGCGCGAACTCTATAAACTGGGGCAGACTTCTTCCGCAAATCGTTTATTATGTGTACGCGTATACATCGCTTGTCCGAAGCGGAAAAATAACGCTTGGAGATAAAATTAACTTCTGCGTTCCGACCGGTAACTTCGGTAATATCTTTGCGGGCTATATCGCAAAAGAAATGGGTATACCGGTAAACAAGCTGATTTGCGCTTCAAATGCCAATAAAGTTTTGACGGATTTCTTTGCGAAAGGTGTATACGATAAGCGGCGCGAGCTTATTCTTACCGCGT
>JAITQY010000053.1 GCA_031288675.1 Oscillospiraceae bacterium
GGCACTGAAAGAAACCCTGCTTGCCGGTATTGCGGATTTGAACGCCGAAGTGCTCGGTTCGCCTGACTCGCCGCGTATCGCAGCGTTTTCTTTTCCGGGAATTCCTGCGGAGGTGCTGATGAGCTACCTTGACGCTAAAGGAATTTGTGTTTCGCGCGGAAGCGCCTGCAAACGCGGCAGACGCAGCCACGTTTGGGATGCGCTCGGGTTACCGCGCAATGTCTATGACAGCGCGGTTAGGGTCAGCTTCGGGTTCAATAACACCATTGACGAGGTTCACACGCTTGTTGCGGAGCTTCACAGCGCGGTTAAGGAGATAGCGCATAGATGAACGGTAAAATGAAAGTATTGTATCTTCTCAATCACGCCGGAGGAGGCGGCTCTGAACGCTATATACAGTCGCTTGTTGGTAGTTTAAGTGAACGTATCGAGCCGGTGTTCGTATATAACGAACCAGGCAAGCTCTCAGACACTCTGCGGAGCAGGGGAGTTATATGCCGTCAGCTAAAGATGAAATCACCGTTCGACTTCGGCGCGGCGCGTAAACTTTCAAAAATCTGCAGAGAATTCCAAATTGATTTGATTCATACTCATTTCATGCGTGAGAATGCTATTGCCGTCTGGGCGAAGTGGTTTTGCAATGTACATGTTGTTAACACAGTCCATATGCAAACCCCGAAAAGCGGACTTGCCCTCAGGATGAACCGCTTCATCAGCCGCTATTGCGCTAATATCGCTGTCAGCCGCGCGGTATTAAACAATCTCAAACGGGAGTGTAAAGGTGTTGCGCGTATGATTTACAATGGGGTTGCGCTTCCGGAATCTAAAACGACTGATGATCTGCCGGAGAGGAAATTACGGGTACTCTCGCTCGGACGGTTCAGTGCGGAGAAAGGAATGAGCTTTCTCGTCAAAGCGGCGGCGCAGCTGCCGGACTTAGATTTTACTATTGCCGGAGACGGTGAGGAACTCACGCAATGCAGCGCTATCGCATCGGATAATGTAACATTTCCGGGATATGTTAACGACACTTCCGCGCTGTACCGCTCCGCAGATATATATGTCTGCCCGTCGCTTGAAGAAGCGCTTGGGTTAAGCGTACTGGAGGCGATGAGCTATGGTATTCCGGCGGTTGTAACTAATGCCGGAGGACTGCCGGAGATTGTAGACGACACCTGCGGAGTTATCGTGCAGCCCTCAGACGAAAATGAACTTGCGTCGGCTATTCGCCGCCTTGCCGAAAATCCGGAGCTTCGGAAAACGCCCGGCGCAAACGCCCGTAAGCGCATAGAGGATAAATTCAGTCTGCAAGCAATGTCGGAACAGACATTTGAACTATATACGGAGGTCTTACAGTGACGTCATATTCTGAAAGCTATACATCTTATATTCTATCCCGCCTTTATTTGATACTGCTTGACAGCTTTTTTGTGCGGATGCTTACGCGCTTCGGACGGTTCATTAAGCGCGTTTGGAACGCGTCGCTGACACGTGCCTTACTTGTCCGTGACGGAGCTGCCCAACGAAGTCTTAACGGCAGCATTGCAATTAAAGCCGCTAATTTCATAGTTAGTATTCCGTCGAGGATTTGTACGTTGATTTACAACTCCAATCCTGAGTTATGGGGAAGTTCCGCAGCAGTTAAAGTTCTGCGCGGCTTTGGAAACCATACTGAGGTTTTGCTTGGACTTCTGCTTTTTGGCATTCTGAGCGTTCCGCAGGAGAGTTGGAACAACTTCTACAGCCTGTTTGCGGTAGTAGGCATCTTTGCTGTTTTTGCGCTTAGGTCGCTTAAAAGCGCTGTCTCTCCGCCGGACATTAAAGAAGTAGGGGTATGGTCGGTTTTCTTTGCCGGAATCACCCTTGTTTTCACCGTTGTTAGTACCTCTATCGGCGCGAGCCTTCGTTTCTTAGTTTTCCACCTTACCGGAATGCTTGCTGTACTGCTGATAGTGTCAAGCGTGAAAACCAAACAGCAGCTTAAAAATTTGATTGTCATAATGATGGTCGGACTTGCCGTTTGCAGCGCGTTCGCATTTATACAGCGGATGCAGGGTATTGAGGTAAATCCAAGCTTCACTGACCTTACGCGCAACAAACTTATGCCTGGACGCGTATACAGTTTCTTTGAAAATCCAAACACATTTGCGATGGTTATCGTTATGTTCCTGCCGTTTGGAGTTGCGGGATTTTTCTATGGAAAAGGCTGGCATTACCGCCTATTCTGTGCTATAATCTTTGCGGTAGCGGCTGGAGCGCTCTTAATGACCTATAGCCGCGGCGCTTGGATGGGTGCGGTCGGTTCTATCGGCTTGTTCGTGCTGATTATGCGTCCAATGCTTGCGCCGTTAGGGCTGATGGCGCTGATACTGATATTTCCGTTTCTGCCGCCTGCGATTTCAGACCGTATAATGACGCTTTTTTCCGGAAAAGATACCTCAATTTCCTCGCGCGCCGGAATCTATTCAGCCGCGATGAGGGTAGTCAGTGAGCGGCCGTTTACCGGCGCCGGACTGGGAAGCGATACAGTCGGAGAATATGTTCGTCTCAGCGGGTTCTTTATTTCCAACGCGAAGTTTACACACGGTCATAACCTCTTTCTGCAAATAGCGGCGGAAACCGGTATATTCGGACTTCTTGCTTTTTGCGGAGCTATGGCGCAGACGCTTAAACGCGGATTTATTGCGGTTTCCGGAGCGTTCGGACGTGATAAGGAACTTAAGTCGCTTATTGCGGCTGGAATTTCCGGACTTGCCGGAGTGATAGTCTGCGGACTTGGAGACTACCCTTGGTTCTACCCGCGTGTTATGCTTATGTTTTGGATGCTTGCCGCAATCATTATAGCGGGCACGCGAACGGCAATAGAAAACAACGATAAATTCATTATTAACGATAAACTGGAGGATTAGATAATGGCAAAAGACAAAAAAGTTGAGCAAATTACTGATATGGAGCAGGATTTTGCTCAGTGGTATACCGATGTAGTTACACGCGCGCAGCTAATCGGGTATTCGGGAGTAAAAGGGTTCTTCATCCTGCGTCCTTACGGATATGCTATTTGGGAGAACATTCAGGCATACCTTGACGGTAAGTTCAAAGAGCTGGGACACGAAAATGTTTCTATGCCGTTACTTATTCCGGAGTCTTTGCTGCAGAGAGAAAAGGATCACGTGGAAGGCTTTGCGCCAGA
>JAITQY010000074.1 GCA_031288675.1 Oscillospiraceae bacterium
AAGGACTACATCTCCCGAGCTGAAGTTGCCGCTATCCTACACCGATACCTCACTGCCTCGTAACCAAGCATAACCAGCTTAATCAACTCATAATCTATTGCACCAATCAGACTTACCCCAAGCAACCAACATCCCCTGCAAAGTTTTCACTTTGCAGGGGATGTTGGTAAATAGATAAAAAGGAAGTTCACAAATTATTTACTTTTAATCGCGTTTGCCCTCTTGACAAACCGCATTTTTTTATGATACAATACAGCAGTAATGAAAGGAGGCTTCTATTTATTCCCGTAAAACTAATCTCTTGTCAGCTTGCGAACCCACTTATAGGAGTTGCAGTAAATAGCGTTCGGTATACACTTTAGGATTTGGTCAGCTTTGAGAAAGCAAAATGTAACCACAGGCGGCAGCTCCCATACAAACGCGCTTAGCGCCGACACAGGCAAAGTAAAAATCCACATAAAGGTAATGTCCACAATTCCGGCGTATTTAGTATTACCTCCGCCGCCTATTATCCCGGACTCCACAGGATATTCGTAGCAAGTACCTACTGTCGTCACTGCAAGAACTATAAGAAACTGAATCGCTAACGCGCTTGTTTCCGGTGAAACCTCGAATAAACTCACGAAAGTTTCTTTGAAAATAAAAATCCCCGCGCCGGAAACTAACCCAATAACGAGAAATATAGCTTGCAGAGTGCGCGAATACGGCTTTATCGCATCAAGACGTCCGCTTCCTACAGTATTGCCTATAGTTACGCTTGCCGCGCTGGAACAGCTGAAGCCAAGCATGCAAAACAGTTCAAAGATGATGACCGCAATACTGTTTGCCGCAATCGCCTCACCGCTTATATGTCCGAGAATAGCAATCTGAGCAGCCTGAGCAACTCCCCATTGTGCTCCGCTGAGTACTAACGGAACTGCGGCTCTAAGATAGTCTTTGAGATATGTAAAGTCGAAACGCAAAAGCTCATTAAGCTTAAATCTAAGTTTTTTATCTATCAAAAGAATATAGATAACTATGGTGGCTAACTCAAGTATACGGCTGATGAGCGTAGCAATAGCCGCACCGGTGATACCAAGACGCGGCATCCCAAAATTCCCAAATATCAGCATATAATTCAGCGTGACATTCACAAAGAGCGTAACAACGGACATCACCGTGCCAATCATAGCGCTGCGAACACTTTGAAGCGACAGCGTAAGTACATTCGTCGCCGCAAAGATAATATATGTCCAGCACATAACGCGCATATATTCCGCCGCCGCGTCAATAACAGAAATATCTGACGTCAGAAGCCAAAGTATCTGACGCGGAGCAAAAAACGTCACCGCCCAAAATATTACTCCGAACATAAGAGCAAACTTAAGTCCAAGTGACATTACCCGCTTTATAGGGTCAGCTTCGTTTTTGCCCCAATACTGCGACCCGATAACGACCACACCTGCCCCTACCCCCGACACTATTTGCTGGAGTATGAATTGTAGCTGATTCACAAGCGCGGCGCCGGCAAGCGATGTTTCACTGTACGCGCCAAGCATAACATTGTCCGCCAAATTAACCGCCAGCGCAATTACCGTTTGCGCAGTAATAGTTAAAACCAACGGGAAAAACACGCGGTAAAATGTCTTATCTCTTGTAAAAATTTTCGTCATAATAACTTTTGAATTTCTTCCTTTAGTTCCCCGACCGCAATTTTTCCGACCTCAGTTTTTGGAAGTTCACCGAAAATCCAAATATACTTAGGCACTTTGAACTCCACCAATATTTTTGAAAGACCATCCCGTAGTTCATATGCCGTCAAAGATGTTTCATCCGCCGCCGCACATAGGCAAATTTCTTCTCCGAAGTGCGGGTCGGGCACAGAAAATACCGCGCACTCCCTGATTTGGGAAAATGCGTTCATAGCGGTTTCCTCTATTTCCGCAGGGCTGATGTTCTCTCCGCCGCGAATGATAACATCCTTCAAGCGTCCTGTACAGTGCAGATAGCCGTCGTAATCAATGAAGCCGCAATCGCCGGTGTGAAGCCATCCGCCGGTGTCCGGCTGATGTTCATTAAGAACTTTCGCGACGCAGAAACCGCGTATAAGTATTTCACCGCGCTCGGAAATCTTGCATTCGATACCGTCCATCACTCGTCCGACCGTTTCAGCGCGAACATTCAGCGGAGCCGTCCATGGAGCGAAAGTGTACGCTGCGGTACCCTCCGTCTGACCAAGACCTGGAATAAGGCTGAACGAAAGGTCATTGTTAACCTTGCGGAAGAAGTCGGAGGTATATGCCGCGCCGCCGATAAATCCGGTTCGCAGACTTGAGACGTCATAGCTTTCTGTTTCAAGGCGCGTGACCGCACTGTTAAAAATAGTCGGAACAGCATTGAAAATCGTACAGCGCTCACGCTCTATACATTTGAGCAAATTATCCGTATGGCGGTCGTCCGGAATACAAATCATAGCTCCGACCGTAATCGCGCTAATAAGATTAGCCGTCAGCGAAAAGCAATGGCTGAGCGGAATTGCCAAAAGGAATCGGTCACGCTCAGTAGCCCCGAGAGCCGCAACGTGAGCGGCTGCGGAGTTTACCCTTGCATAGTGGTTTGATAACACAGCTTTCGGTTTGCCTGTAGTGCCGGAAGTAAACAACACGGCTTCATTTTTTACGTCCGGTGTTTCTTCCTCTGATATTGCTAAGCGAAGCTCATCCGTTAATTTCCCGAATACGGCAATTCTGCCTGATTTCACCGCAGCAAGATATGTTACGATATGCTCCGCCATCTCCTCTGCCGTGCGGTGCTTGCTGTTTGCAGAAATTTCTATGAACTGTGCATCTCCGAATTCCATATCTTTAGCGTCAGTAATTGCGTCCAGCTCGCTGTACGTGATACTATTTCCTAAACAGCGCAAAACAACTCTTTTCGGAAACCTATTAACGGTTTCCGAAAAGAGCTGACCGATTGTAATATCGCGGTATTGCATTAAAGTGATTACGCCGCCTGAGCGTCCAGCGCCTCAATAATCGCAGGGATAACCTTATACAGGTCGCCTACAATGCCGTAATCAGTTACCTCAAAGATTGGGGCGTTTTCGTTCTTGTTTATCGCAATGATGTAATCAGAACTCTGCATACCGGCAAGGTGCTGAATCGCTCCGGATATTCCGCAAGCGAAGTAAATCTTCGGTTTAACAGTGGTTCCGGTTTGCCCAACCTGATGGCTATGGTCAATCCAACCCGCATCAACAGCCGCACGGCTTGCGCCAACGGTTCCGCCGAGCTTGTCGGCAAGCTGCTTTATCAGCTTGAACCCCTCCGCATTGCCGAGACCGTTTCCGCCGGAAACAATTATTTCCGCATCTGTGAGGTTGACTATTTCCGCAGTACTCTTAACAATATCAAGAACCTTTTGGCGAATATCACCGGCTTTGAACTTCAGCTTCAACTCAGCTTTAAGGTCAATCAGCTGACCTTTCTTTCCGGAAGTACGCTCAGCCTTAGCCATAACTCCGGGGCGAACGGTACTCATCTGTGGGCGGTGACCCGGGCAAACGATGGTAGCCATAAGGTTTCCGCCGAACGCCGGACGCGTCTGCATAAGTTTCTTATCTTCGGGGTCAACGTCAAGCTTCGTGCAGTCCGCCGTAAGACCGGTGCCGCATTTAACGGCAAGGCTCGGACCAAGATCACGACCGATATGGGTAGCGCCGAGAAGAACAATTTCGGGCTTGTACTTCAGGATAGCGCGGTAAATCGCGTCGGTATATCCGTCTGCGGTGTACGTCGAAAGCTCCGGCATATTGGCATAGTAAACTTTGTCCGCGCCGTACTCAAACAACTCGTCAACGAGACCGTCAACATTATCTCCGCATAGGATCGCACAAACTTCTGTGCCGATTTCATCCGCAAGACGCTTACCCTCGCCGAGAAGCTCAATCGCCACAGGCATAAGTTTTCCCTGACGCTGCTCAGCGAACACCCATACTCCGTGGTAAAGCGTAATGTCAACGTTGCTCATCGAAGTCGCGTTGTTTTCAATCGCGTTTTTAGGACAGTCCTTAACGCATACACCGCAGCCTGTGCAGTTATCAAGCACTACAGCGAGCTTGTTTTCAATTTTTATGGCACCGAACGGGCAGTTCTTTTCACAAATACTGCACCCGATGCACTTTTCATTAATTATTTTTACAGCCATTATCAGCTATCCTCCTTATATCAAGTGCTTTTCGTGCAGTTTACCAACAACGCTGTTAGCCATTTCGGTGACAGTGCCGGTAAGCATCTCGCCCTTACCTTTCGGGGGCGGAGTGAACGAACGCATAACCTTTGTCGGCGAAGCGTTAAGTCCGCAATCTGCGGGGTCAAGAGTGAGATCCTGCTCATTCCAAACTTTAATATCCGCTTCATCGCAAGCGTACAGAATACGCCCCACTTGCATATAACGCGGTGTGTTAAGTTCTTTCACGGCAGTCAATACGCACGGCAGACCAACTTCGATAACCTCAAAACCATCCTCAAGCTGACGCTCGACAACGACTTTGCGTTCTTTCTCATTAAGCTCGCGTACGTTCTGCACATAGGTAACAAACGGCAGTCCGAGACGCTGCGCAACCTGCGGTCCCACCTGAGCGGTATCACCGTCGATCGCCTGACGACCGGCGAAGATAATATCTACATCGCCTACTTTTTTGATTCCGGCGGCAATAGTTGTACTGGTGGCACAGGTATCCGCTCCGCCGAACGCACGGCTGCTAAGCAGAACTGCATTATCCGCGCCCATCGCGATACACTCTTTGAGCATAATCGTCGCCTGCGGCGGTCCCATAGAAACTACGGTTACATCAGTACCCGCGTAATCGTCCTTGATTTTGAGCGCCGCCTCTAACGCGTTAGCGTCGTCCGGGTTCAGAATCGACGGTACTCCGTCGCGAATAAGCGTACCTTTGACAGGGTCAATTTTAACCTCGTTCGTGTCTGGCACTTGCTTCGCGCAAACTACAATTTTCATATTTCAAAATTCTCCTTATTTCAGCAAGTTATTCGCGATAACGATTTGTTGGATTTGGCTCGTACCCTCAAACAGCGAGTTAACGCGCGCATCGCGGTACAGGCGCTCAACTTTGTAATCCTTAATATAGCCGTAACCGCCGTGAATTTGCACTGCTTTATACGCAAGATGATTGCACATTTCAGAAGCATAGTACTTCGCCATCGAGCAATACATACTCGCCTGCGGGTCATTTTTATCCTTGAGGATACATGCGTTATAAACAAGCTCACGCGCCGCGTAAAGCTCCGTAGCCATATCCGCAATCATAAAGCGAATAGCCTGGAAATCGCCGATACGCTGACCGAACTGTTTACGCTCCTTAGCATACTTGACGGCTTCGTCAAGCGCCGCCTGACCTACGCCCAGCGACTGCGCGGATACACCAAGTCGACCGTAGTCAAGAGTCTTCATCGCGTTCGAGAACCCTTTGTTAACGTCACCGAGACGGTCATTATCGTGTACGCAAACATCCTCCATAATAATATCGGAAGTCGGCACGCCTATAATTCCCATTTTATTTTCCGGCTTACCAAGACTGATGCCGGGCAGATTCATATCCATAATGAATGTCGTAATTCCGCGTGAGCCGGCTTTCGGGTCAGTTTTGGCAAAAATCATCGTGTAATCCGCATAAGGCGCGGCGGTGATAAAGCACTTACGACCGTTTAAGATCCAATAATCTCCGTCTTTAACCGCAGTAGTCTGAACTCCTCCTGCATCAGAACCCGCGCCAGGCTCTGTAAGTCCGAACGCCGGATACATTCTGCCCTCTGCTATAGGACGCAGATATTTTTCAAGCTGTTCCTGCGTTCCGGCAAGCATAAGCGGTCCGGAACCCAAAGAGTTCGCTCCGCTGATGTAGATGGAAGAAACCATACTCACACGAGCGATTTCCTCAATCATAAGTACATAGGCAAGCGTATCCGCTCCCTGTCCGCCAAGGCTCTTAGGCGCCTTAATGCCAAGAAGTCCGCTCTTCGCAATTTTTTCGCGGAACGCAACCGGCAATTCGTGCGTAGCCTCAATTTCGTCCTGTAATTCCTGCGGAATTTCATTCTCCGCAAAATCACGCGCCAGTTTTTTAACTAACTGGTACTTTTCGGTTAAAACCATAATTAACCGTATCCTCCTTATATTTTGTCATATCTTTGGTTTACCATTTATACGGGACGCGATATACGCGCCCCAGAAAATATAGATTATTGCCTATAGCTCTCCGTTGTAATACGGATATCCTTGCTCTCAATAAGCGTCTCTATCTCCTCCTGCGAATAGCCGAGTTCTTTCATAATATCCGCAGTCTGTTCGCCTACGTGAGGCGCCAGTTTATATTCCGGCAGACCTGCCTCCTCAAAGTGAACAGGGTTACGTATTGCGATACGCTCACCGCTCGGGTAAGTTATCTTGGTAAACGCGTCGTCCGCCCATGCCTGCTCGTCCTCCAAAACTTCGCTCCACTCTGCGGCAATCGCAAACGGAATATCCGCCGCCGTAAGGCGCTCCGCGATTTCTTTAGAAGTAAACTTAGCGTATGCCGCCGCAATCGCGTCATAAAGCGCCGGACCGTGTCCGCCCTGCACGATACCTACTTCCGTCGCGAAACGCTCGTCTGAAAGAAGTTCGGTTATCTCCATAGCCTCCGCAAACTTCGGGAACATAGCGAATACCGGCATAGACTGCTGTATCCAGCGACCGTCCTTTGCCTGATAGCAGCAGTTGAACGGATTGGGGCTGTTACGCTTCTGCATCGGATATTTAAGCATTTTGTACTGAGCCGTTTGAAGTAGCGTTCCCTGCGTGAAAATAGCTGTTCCAAGCAGACTGCAGCTTACTTTTTCGCCCTTTCCGGTACGCGCCGCATTGTACAGCGCCGCGCATACGCCCGCCGCAAGGAACATCCCCGTCTGATGGTCGCCCATAGACGGAATCAGATTCGCCGGTTTGCCGTCGGTATCATACAGCGAACCAAGAATTCCGGAACGAGCCCAAAACGCCGTGTAGTCGTAACCCGGCAGGTCTTTGTCCGGACCCTTATCTCCATATCCCGTAACACTTGCATACAC
>JAITQY010000006.1 GCA_031288675.1 Oscillospiraceae bacterium
GGTAAGACATGGGCGCATATCGGAATCGTCAGCTCAATGGGCGCGTTCGACGGTTTCAGCACTGACGCTCCGTACAGCATCTCTAAGGCGGCTGTTAACAACTTGGCTTACAGCTATTATGACGCCCTTAAACCCTACGGTATCGGCGTAACGGTTCAATGCCCGGCTAACATTAACTCCAACATCGGTGAGGCTGTCAAAACGCGTCCGGCGCACCTGCAAAACACCGGATATTATGTCTCCGAAGGCACAATCAATATGCTCAAGAGCATTCACGCTACCGGTATGGATCCCGTCGAATTGGCGAGAACGTTCCAGTATGCTATGGAGAACGGTCTGCCGATTTGTATCCCGTCCTACGGCTATAAGCCGGGCGACCCGGACAACAAGCGTGTCGAGCGCTCTGCGTCTGCCGAGCAGTCTTTCAACAAGTTCCTTGACTGGATGACCGTTGAGGGCATTGAGAAGCTCAAAAAGCAGGAAGAAGAGCAAGCCGCGCGTATGGCGGAGTTCCGCAAGAAGTGGGAAGAGGAGCACCCCGGCGAAGCGCCTCCGAGTATGTTCGGTCCTCCGCAAAACAGCGATGTTCCGGTAGAGGCGTTCGGGCAGGCTCGCCCTGACCTCGACTTTGTGCGTGATGAGGCTAAGAAGCACTAAGAATAATGCGGTCTGAATTTATGTTCGGATAAAATTACCGCCGTTGCGCCCCAAAGGGTGTAACGGCGGTGCGTGTTCTAATCCGACCACTTCGGCACGTATCCGTTTGCGGCTGAGTCCAAATCCTGAATATAGCCGTCAATCTTTGCTGAATACAGTTGCAGCTTTGCGGCGTCAAGCTCTTCTGCTGTTACGGAACTGTTCAACTCTGGGCAATGACCGTTCGGGGTGCACTGGCTCATCAGGCTGAACAATACCTCCCCGTTGGAAAATAACTCCGCGATGCGGTCTGTCACCGCCAGCGTATTTTGAATCTCTCCGGGTAAAATCAGGTGCCGTATAATCACGCCTCGTTTAAGCAGTCCGTTTGAACAGAACTCGTATTTGCCGGTCTGACGGTACATTTCCCTGACTGCGGCTTCTGCGCGCTCATAATAATCGTTAATGCCGCTGAACCTTGTGGCAAGCGCGTTATCGGCGTACTTAAAATCAGGAAGATAAATATCTATTTTGCCGTCAAGCAGCCTTAGTGTTTCAAGCGATTCATAGCCGGAGCTATTCCAAATCACAGGAACCGGCAGAGGAACGCTAAGAGCCTCCGCGATTATGTCCGCGTGGTGACTTCCGGTTACAAGATTTATGTTATGTGCGCCCTGCTCTATAAGGTCGGCAAAGATTATACGCAGCCCGTCAACGTCGGTTTCGCGACCGCGTAACGGATCACGGCTGATTGCGTTATTTTGACAGAACGCGCAGCCAAGACTGCACCCGCTGAAGAATACGGTTCCGGAACCTCTCATGCCGGAGATACACGGTTCTTCCCAATGGTGCAATTGTGCCGCCGCAACGCGCGGCAATATTCCGGAACCGCAAAATCCGCGCTCTCCGCCTGACCGGTCAGCTCCGCATTCCCGCGGACAAAGTGTACACTGCATTCACAACCTCATGTTCACAAATTATTTACGATTACACACAAATATTCTCTTGACAAATCAGAAACTTTGTGCTATAATACTTGCGTAATGATTAATGACTAATATTTAATGATTAACGTCCCCCGTTTACCTCGTCCCCTGCCGACTAACGGCTATCTCGTTTTTCGTAGGGGCGAGCAATGCTCGCCCACCGTTTCCCCCGTCCCAATTTTCAACTTGCAATTCCTACGCGCCTCCCCGTCCCCTGCCTACTCACGACTGTTGACTAACGGCTATTTCCCGTCCCCTCTCGACTGCCGACTACTAACTCCCGACTAACTCGAAAGGAACTATTAAAAAATGGCGTTCTTAAAAGCTAATTTCTTTTCTCCGGCTCTGATTAGGAATGTAGATGTTGACATTATCATTCCTGCTGACCCGATGTTTTCGTTCGGACCGCCGATGACCGAGTTCAAAGCCCTGTACTTACTGCACGGATTTATGGGCTGCGGCAATGACTGGCATTTGAACACGGACGTTGTCTCGCTGGCTCAGATGTTAAATATGGCTATCATTATGCCCAACGGAGAAAACAGTTTTTATCTGGATCAGGACTCCCTTGCGTCGCGCTACTCTAAGTTTATCGGGGAGGATTTAGTCAATTTCACGCGCAGACTTCTCCCTCTGTCTCAAAAACGGGAGGATACCCTTATCGCCGGGTTGTCGATGGGCGGCTACGGCGCGCTTTACAACGGGCTGAAATACTACAAGACGTTCGGACACGTCATCGCGCTCAGTTCCGCAATCGTACTTTACGAAGCTAAATCTATGGGTGAGGGCGTGAATTATCTCGGCGTCAACAAGGAGTATTTCAACACTGTTTTCAGCGGCGTAAACAACCTTGAAAACACAGACAAAAACCTTGACCTTCTTGCGGAACAAGTGCAGCAATCCGCAAAAGCTGAAAACCTGCCGCTTGACGTTTATTTCGCTTGCGGATATAACGATCATCTCTGTCACCCCAATCGCGATTTTCACCGTCACCTAAACAAGATAGGGTTTGAGCATCTGTATGAGGAGGGCGCGGGTACTCACGAGTGGGCATTCTGGCAGACATATCTTCGCCGCGGGTTAGATCGCATTTATCCTATTCCCAAAATCGACTCGTCAATGATGCCGTTCTGGCATGAAAAACCTGCTGAACCAATCGACTGACGTTATTATATACGCTTCCGTAATTTCTGTCAACCGGTATGAATGTAATATGCAGGACAATACGCTCTGTTTTACGCTTGGTTGTTATATTGG
>JAITQY010000056.1 GCA_031288675.1 Oscillospiraceae bacterium
TATCCAAGCTATGATGTACAGCAGGTATATGTGTACCGGATAGAAGATATAGAAAAACCACTTCATACCACGTCCCTTTTCGCCGCTGTACAAAAGCATCGGAATAGCGGCAAATATCATCAGCCACTGATTGGACGCATCATTTCCGGAAAAGAAATATAAGATACTCACCGCCAAAAGCGCCGCAATCTGCACCAATCTCCGTTTACGGAAGATGTAAAATACCAGACCTAACATTACAATCAGCGGACCTCCCTCGACAGTGATAACGTTTGGAATCGCACTGCATACGGTGAATAAAACACTAAGCTGCCCAAACGTAAGTTTCTCCATAAAATAATCAAAATTTGCCGATACTGTAAAAATCGGAATGTAAGCCAGTACCGGTGTAAAGAAAATCACGAACGCAACAATAATCTTACCTGCCTTACGGTTTTTAATCCCGTCAGTAATCGTATCCCAAAACAGCATATATATGCCCGCAATGAAGAAAGTTCCGAAAGCGTTGTTCATCAGCGCTACAGTTTCTCCGGTCTCCGCCACAGGAAACGGCAGGGATGTCTGCAAAACCATATTAATAACCGCCATTGCCAGCGAAAATATTAACAAGCGTATTAAATATTTTTTCTTACTACGCATATAGTAAAAGCTTTCTGCTGAAGCGAAAAGAAACATAATTATTACCGGTCGCCCTAACCATGTTAACCACACCGGCACTCCGGACAGCACGAACATCTGATGAATATGGTCAAGCACCATCAGTACCACAGCGATTATTTTAATAGTTGCGGCATTTAATCCAAATCTGCTTTTAAGTCCGTCCATTGTGTTATACGCCTCCAAAACTGTTTTATGTGCCTATTATAACACGTCATCACAGGCTCTTGCCATAGATTTATCTTACATCAACCTTACAAAAATGTCACATAAGGATTTTCAGGGAATGTAACGGATACGGCAGTGCCGCTATCGGAACGGGCAGAGATTTCCAGCCCCATTTTACGGCACAGCTCCTTACAGATATACAGTCCCATTCCTGTAGATTTGGCTGTACCGCGTCCATTTTCACCCGTAAATCCGCGTTCAAAGACGCGCGGCAAATCCGCCGGAGGGATTCCGATACCATCATCCTCAACAGTCAATACTCCGTTTGCGAAGACAAACCGTATCGCATTGGCTCCGTATTTAACGGAGTTATCCAAAAGCTGCTGTAAAATGAAAGTCAGCCATTTAGGGTCGGCGGAAACCGCGCCATCCGCCTGTATGTCTATCCTTATTTTGCGCGCAATCAGGGTTTTAGCGTTTTCTTTAATCAGCGACCTGATGATTTTATCAAGCTCCACGTTTTTTATAACATAGTCTTTTTCTACCGCGCCGCTGCGCGCGTAGAATAAAGCCTGTTCTACGTATCGCTCAATTTTTGTTAACTCAGCGTCAACGTCTTCATAGCCTTTATTTTCACAAATCAGCTTTGCGCCGCTGATAGGCGTTTTAATTTCGTGTACCCACATCTCTATATACTCGCGGTAATCACGGTTATCTTTTTGATTCTCGGCAATGGCGTCATTCATTGACTTGCCCGCAATCTGAAGTACGTCCGTTAAAATCTTACTTTCCCAAAATTCAGGCGTCGCGGCAATCTCCGCGATATAGTGCTTTTCGCTCAGCGAGTCCAAAAGCGTATATAGATTGCGGTAATAAGCGCTCTTGACCGCGTATTCCTTAAAGACGGCTATTGCTCCGCCTAATAAATATAGCCCGCTAATCAGAATAATAATAGTGACCGGACAATTTAACGCCCATAAAACAACGACGCTAAAGCTTGCCGTCAGCAATATGACTATAGCAAAAAATAACTTATCGCGCCAAAAGGTAAAGCCGCTCATACCATATACCCCTGTCCGCGCTTGGTGCGTATAAAATCCGGCAGACCGATTTCATCTAATTTTTTACGCAATCGTTTGATGTTTACGGTCAGCGTATTATCGTCGATGAATTCGTCTGTCTGCCATAGAGCTTCCATAATTTGGTCGCGCGAAATTATTTTCCCCCGCCCGGTCATCAGCAGCCGCAGGATACGCAGTTCGTTTTTGGTAAGCTCCTGCTCCCTGCCGTTCGCGCTGACTGTACTGCCGCTGACGTTCAGCACAACGCCGCCGTATTGTATGATCTCTTCTGAAGGCGCTTCGTAAGTGCGGCGGAGGACATTTTCAATTCGGGCAAGAAGTATCTGAGTATTGTAAGGTTTGGTTATAAAATCGTCCGCGCCGAGATTCATACTCATTAACTCGTCTATTTCCGTATTTCTGCTTGTTACCACAATGACAGGCACATCAGAGGTTTTTCGGATTTCACGGCAAATATGATACCCGTCACGCAGCGGCAGCCCTAAATCTAACAGAATCAGATGCGGCTCGGCAGAAAGCGCCGATTCGGGCAATTCGTCAAAGGAATCTACAGCAACCGCTTCGTAATTGTATTTTTCCAAAAGGCTCTTCAATTCTAAGCGAATGGTAACATCATCTTCAATAATCAGAATTTTCATTATCGTTCTCACATATCGTTTTATGAATTTGATTTCTTATAGTGTTTTATATGCAGTAACTTTAAGTTACCGTGCAAATTGCTAACCATGATATTATTTTAACATAAATTTATATTTTTGCAAGCGCTTACTTCGCAGGTAAAATAAATGTATACAAGGCACGTTCACCGTGCCTTGTATACAGAGAAGTAGCCGGATTAGTTTCCTTTGCTGAACACGTCTAAATTAATGCCGAACAGATACGCGTCGCTCGGTTGGTCGGAACCGTTGCGGAACACCTCCGCAGTCCAATATTTCTCTGGATAGTCAATGCAAACATCATCGCCGAGAACGATATTACGCGTAACGTCGTATATCAAATCGCTGTCGAAGCCCTCCACTTTATGCATTTCGGCAACGTCACCGGAGAACACCGCATACGCAACCTGCGATACGTACGGAGGTCCAGCCGGACCCTCCCATTTTCCGTTGGGGTCGAAGTCAACCGATACAAAACCCTCCGGCACGGGCGCGCCGGCGCTCATAAACCTCCCCCAGAAGCCGTGCCAATGCTCGACGTCAACAGGTTTGCCGTAATGGTGCTGAAACAGCAAATCATAGTCAAAGCCGGATTTGTATTCCGCCATTGCGTCCAACATCTTGAACACCTCTTGTCGGTTCTCATAATCGCTTTCCTTTGCGCTGCGGTTCGTTTCATCGACAACGCTCTCACTCCCAATAAACCGCATCGCGGGCAATCGGCGATACTCAAAGCTCTCAACCTTAACGTTGGCATTGCCAACTTGCTTTTTAACAAAATCAGGCATAAACAATGCCCATTGTATACGGTTATCGGTTATACTGACCACGGTCACGTAACTGTCTACTTTTTCGCGCACAGCGTGGTCGCGCAGCATCGCGAAGTCCGTAATTGAGGGGTCAACGCACTCGTTCAGCCATAGGTCACTTGCGTGACTGCCCGGAAACTGCTTGCTCATATCATCTAACGCAGTAAACACAGGCGGATTCACTATTCCGGGATACTGCTCGTCCAAGCGTTTCAGGTACGAATAAAGATTGCTGCGGTAGTAACCGACAAGCAACAATCCGCTCTGCTTCAGGAACGCTTCGTGGGATGTTATCTCCCGCCACTCGTCATCATCCATCAGCCACTC
>JAITQY010000061.1 GCA_031288675.1 Oscillospiraceae bacterium
TACTCAAGTATTATAGCACAAAGTTTCTGATTTGTCAAGAGAAAATTTGTGTGTAATCGTAAATAATTTGTGAACGATACGGGCGAAGGAAGAGAGGCGGTTCTGAGAAGTTCGTAGGATTTCATTTATTTAGTTGTTGACAAATGCACGGAAATAATGTATAATGCGGACAATCGGAAAATAGGAGAAGAAGAATGTCAAAACAAATCCTAAGCGGCAATGAAGCGGTCGCGAGGGGTGCGTGGGAGGCGGGAGTTCGAGTAGCTGCCGCTTATCCGGGTACGCCTTCGACAGAGATACTTGAGAACATTGCCGAGTACAAAGATGACCTGTACGCTACTTGGGCTAATAACGAGGCAATCGCGGCGGAACTTGCGTTCGGCGCGGCTGTCGGCGGAATGAGGTCTTTGACCGCTATGAAACATGTGGGTATGAACGTTGCGGCAGACCCCATATTCAGCGGAGCGTATGCAGGCATCAACGGCGGAATGATGATAGTTTCCGCCGATGACCCGGGCTGTCACAGCAGCCAAAACGAGCAGGACAACAGACTTTACGCGGAACACGCCAAGCTGATAATGCTTGAGCCGTCGGACTCGCAGGAGTGTCTTGATTTCACGAAAGCGGCATATGAGCTGTCGGAGAAGTACGATATGCTCGCGCTTTTGCGTATGACGACGCGCGTTTGCCACAGCAAAAGCGTTGTTGAGACTGGAGAGCGCACCGCGCCGGAAATCAAGCCGTACAACGGAGACTGGACGAAGTACGTAGTTCTGCCGGTAAACGCGAGACGCAGACATATCCTGCTTGAGCAAAGCATCGCTAAACTTCGCGAGGAAGGGTATAGCAGTCCGTTGAACCGCATTGAGATGAATGAGGGAGCGACGGTCGGCGTTATCTCCAGCGGGGTCAGCTATCAGCACGCGCGGGAGGCTTTCGGGGATACGGTAAGCTATCTGAAATTGGGGATTACATTCCCGATTTGCGGCAAGCTGGTGAAAGAGTTTGCCGCGAAGTTCGGGAAAGTAGTCGTCATTGAAGAGGGCGAACCTTACTTGTCCACGCGCATCAAGGCTATGGGCGTTGCGGCGGAAGCTCCGGACTTCATTCAGGGCGAGCTTAACGCGGCGCATATCCGCGCGGCGTTTGGTATCGCGGAACCGGGCGAAAAAGTTGACGTGTCCGGATTACAGGACGCTCCGGCAAGACCGCCGGTGCTGTGCGCCGGCTGTCCGCACAGAGGATTTTTCTATGCGCTGTCTAAGCGAAAGGGGAAATTCGTCGGGGTCGGAGATATTGGATGTTATACGTTGGGCGTTAATCCGCCGTTTAACGGGATGGACATCTGTATTTGCATGGGCAGCGGGTTTGCGATTCCGATTGGGCTTAGCCGCGCGTTAGAGGCTCAGGGCGACACGAGGCGCGTGTTCGGCTTCGTTGGCGACAGCACGTTTTTCCACAGCGGATTTAACAGCCTTGTGGACGCGGTGCATCAAAAATCTAACGTCTGTCTTGTGGTTTTGGATAACTCAATTACCGCGATGACCGGGCATCAGGAGAACGCTCACACGGAGAAGAATTTGCAGGGATACCAAGTTCCGGCGATTCCGATTGAGAAGATGGTGTTAGCGACGGGGCTTGCTCCGGAGCGGCTTATTGAGGCGGATCCGGTCGATCAGGACGCTATAGGCAGGGCAATCGACGCGGGAATCGCTAACGAGGGCGTTACTGTAATTATTACGCGCCGTCCGTGCGTATTGCTGAAAGAGGAAATCAAAGCGCGCGGAACGAAGCATTGCGAGGTGAGCGCGGAGAAGTGCGTCGGATGTAAGGCATGTATGAAAATCGCGTGTCCCGCGCTGGCGTTTGATGAAGCGCAAAAGAAAGCGTATGTTGCGGATACGGCTAACTGTACCGCCTGCGGACTGTGTAAGCAGATGTGCAAGGTCGGCGCGATTGGGGAGGTGCAGTGATGAGCAGGACAACTAATCTTTTATTCACCGGCGTCGGCGGACAGGGTACGATACTAACGACTAAGCTGCTTTCTGCGGCGCTTGCGGAGGCGGGAAATGACGTTAAGATGAGCGAGATACACGGAATGGCTCAGCGCGGCGGCACGGTCAATACCCAGCTGAAGTTCGGAGATAAGGTTTATGCGCTGAATATCGGCGAGGGCGAGGCTGATTATGTAGTCGCATTCGAGAAAGCGGAAGCGCTTCGCGCGCTGCCGTTCCTGAAAAAGGGCGGAACGCTTGTAATGGATGAGAGGGAAATCTACTCGATGCCGGTGCTGCTTGGGCAGCAGAGCTATCCGAGCAATTGGAACTCGGAGGTCAACGCAAAAGACTATAAAATAATAGTAGTACCCGCGGCGAAAATCGCATCAGAGCTTGGCAGTACGCGTAACGCAAACGTAGTTCTGCTGGGCGCAATTGCGAAGCTGCTTGGGGTGAAAATCAATATACCGGAGAAATTCGGAGATGCCGCTAAGAAAGCGTACGAGGCGGGGGAAGGAGCAGTAAATTGAAACTCATATTAAAATATTTCAAACCGTTTATACTTATGGCGGCTATATCTATATTGCTGCTGTTCACGCAAAACATAATGGATCTGTTTTTGCCGCGATATATGAGTCAGATGGTTGACATCGGAATAATGCAAGGCGGAATCACCGAAGCGGTTCCGAAAGCGCTGAGCGCGTATGATTATGATGAGTTGATGAAGTACGGAGATATTTCTTATCTCTACATACATATGGACGCCGTACAGGAGGAATACCCAAACTTTGATGCGTCTAAGGACTGGGTAATCGCGCCTGAATACGCGGAGGTTATAAACGACGCTTCCGCCAGCGTTCAGCACGCGGAGGCATATCAGGCAGCGGTGGTGTCTGTACGTAACGGTAAGCTGACGGAGCTTGACAAGAGCGCGTCGCTGTCGAACGCCCAGATGGCGGCAAAGTATACGCAGGAGGCGTATGAGCGTATGGGCGCGAGTAAGATAGCCATACAGCAGAAGTCGATTTTGCATATAGGCGGAATAATGCTGCTTATTACGCTCGGCGCGGCTTTTATCACTATTGCGAACGGATTTCTGAGCGCAAAGATCTCTACAGGAATCGGACGCAATCTGCGGCGCGACGTGTTCGGCAAGGTGCAGACGTTTAGCCCGGCGGAGTTTGATAAGTTCAGCACGGCGACACTGATTACGCGGTGTACAAACGATGTTCAGCAAGTGCAGATGGTGGCTATGATGAGCCTGCGTATGATACTGTCGGCGCCGATAACAGGCATCGGCGGAATAGTAATGGCGCTGGATACGTCAAAGCGGCTTAGCTGGATTGTGGCGGTGGCGGTAATAGCGCTGCTTGCGCTGCAGGTAATAGTATTCTCAAACGTTATTCCTAAATTCAAGATTATGCAGAAGTTACAGGATAGGCTTAACCTTGTTACGCGTGAGTCGCTGTCCGGAATGATGGTTATACGCGCATTCGGTAACGAGGGCAAGGAGTATGAGCGTTTCCGTACGGCGAACGGCGATATTGCAAAGACAAACCGTTTCGTTCAGCGCGCTATGTCTATTGAGCAGCCGTCAATGCAGTTTATTATGGGATGTACGACGCTGACGGTAATTTTGCTTGGTGCGCGGGCGATCTCGAACAGCGAGCTGCAAATAGGTGAAATGATGGCGTTTATGCAGTACGTTATGCAGATCATTATGTCGTTCCTGATGATAGGAATGATGTTTATAATGATACCGCGCGCGCTTGTTTCAGCTACGCGTTTAAGAGAAGTGCTGGATACTCAGACGGCGATTGCAGATAAGCCGGAAAGCGAACTTAAAACGCTTAACGGACGGGCGGACGGCGAACTTCGCTTCAACAATGTAAGCTTCATGTATCAGGATGCAGAGAAGTGCGTACTTGAAAATATTGACTTTACGGCTAAAGCCGGAGAAACTACTGCGTTTATCGGTTCGACCGGTTCAGGTAAATCGACGCTGATAAACCTTATACCCCGATTTTATGATGTTACAAGCGGCTCGGTTACGCTTGACGGCGTTGATATTCGCGATATAAGCGTTAAGGAGCTTCGCAGTAATCTCGGCTATGTGCCTCAAAAGGGAATATTGTTCAGCGGAGATATTGAAAGCAACCTCAGCTATGGCAAAGAGGACGCAAACGAAGATGAGCTGCGCGATGCAATCCGTGTTGCGCAGGCGGAAGACTTCGTATATGCCGACAAGGACGGACTGCGTACGGAGATAGCTCAGGGCGGAGATAACGTCTCCGGCGGTCAGAAACAGCGGCTTAGTATAGCGCGCGCGTTAGTTAAGAAGCCGCCGATATATATCTTTGACGACAGCTTCAGCGCATTAGATTTCCGCACTGACGCCGCTCTGCGCCGTGCCCTGCGCGAATATACGGGAAAGGCGACCACGCTGATTGTTGCTCAGCGCGTAAGCACTATTATGAATGCGGAGCAAATTATCGTGCTTGACGCCGGTAAAATCGTCGGTAAAGGTACGCATAAAGAACTTTTGGAAACTTGCGGTGAATACCGCGAGATTGCCGAATCACAATTATCAAAGGAGGAATTGCTGTAATGGGACCTGGAGGCGGACGCGGCGGACCTCCTATGTTTAGGAGAGAAAAGCCGAAGAATTTTAAAGCCGGCTTAGGAAAGATACTTGCTTACCTTAAGCCGTTCAGAACGAGACTTATAGTTGTGTGGATCATCACTGCAATATCAGTTGTTATGGCGCAGTATGTTCCGAGAATTTCAGGCGGCATCACTAACGAGCTTGCCGCAACGGTTATGCAACGCGCAGGGGGAATGGACGTAGTATTCGACTTCCAGAAGATATACACTACGCTGCTTATCCTGTTAGGATTTTATATCCTGTCAATGGTGTTCGGGTTTGTGCAGGGCTTTTTGATGACGCATGTCACTACTACGGTGGCGTACAATCTGCGCAACGCGATCATGGAAAAGATAAACATATTGCCGGTGGGATTTTTCCATAGTATGACGCACGGAGAGGTTCTGTCGCGTATTACGAATGACGTTGACACAGTTTCGCAGAACCTCACGCAAAGTCTTAACCAAATCATCAACACGGTGACGACGCTTGTGATGGTGCTTGTAATGATGCTGTCGATAAGCTGGAAACTAACTCTGCTTGCGATGTGTATGATACCGATGTCCGCGCTTGCGACGCTGTTTATGGTAAAGGTATCGCAGAAATACTTCCGCAAACAGCAAAGTTTGCTCGGTGAAGTAAACGGAACTGTTGAGGAAATCTTCAGCGGACATACCGTAATCAAAGCGTTCAACGGCGAGGAACGCGTGGAACGTGAGCTGGGTGAGAAAAACGACGAACTGTATAACACCGCTTGGAAAGCCCAGTTCCTTACGGGGCTGATGATGCCTATGATGAACTTCGTCGGTAATATAGGATATGTTGCGGTGACGATGGTAGGCGCGTATATGGTAACGACGGGCTCGCTGAACTTCGGTCACGCGATGGGCGTTGGTGACATACAGGCGTTCCTGACATATATCCGCAGTTTCACGCAGCCGATCACTCAGCTTGCCAATATAAGCAGTCAGCTGCAGTCCACTGCGGCGGCGGCGGAACGCGTATTTGAATTTCTTGACCAACCGGAAGAAAAGGATATTGATACTATTTATAATATCGCGGAGCAGCCGATAGAGGGGAACGTCACCTTTGAACACGTCAAGTTTGCGTATGAGTATGAGGAAAAGGATGATGACGAAGACGCAATGTTCGAGGAAATGAAGAAGATGATGGAGGGTAAATTCAAGAAAAAAGGTAAGAAGCCTCCGTTCCCGCCTGACGGCGATGATTTTCCGTTCGGTAACAAAAAGAAAAAGGTCAAGAAACTTGCCGGTTATGAGGATGATGAAAAGGAGCCGGAGAAGAAGAAATCCGGCGAGCCTGTCATTAAGGACTTCAGCGCGGAGATAAAGAAAGGTCAGAAAGTCGCTATAGTAGGACCTACCGGCGCGGGGAAAACCACAATGGTAAAACTGCTGATGCGTTTCCACGAGTTAAACGGCGGCGCTATTTATGTGGACGGTCACGATATTGCCCGTTATACGCGGCGCGATTTGCGTAACGAATTCGGAATGGTTTTGCAGGACACGTGGCTTTATAACGGTACGATTATGGAGAATATCCGTTACGGCAAGTTAGACGCGACTGATGACGAGGTGATTAAGGCTGCAAAAGCTGCTCAGGTCGATCATTTTGTGAGGACGCTTCCGGAGGGATATAATATGGTCATTAACGAGGAGACCACGAATATTTCTGCCGGACAGAAACAGCTTCTGACTATTGCGAGGGCAATCCTTGTGGACGCGAAAGTAATGATATTGGATGAGGCGACAAGCTCGGTAGATACGCGTACGGAGATATTGATTCAGCGCGCTATGGATAACCTGTTAGAAGGTCGCACGAGTTTTATAATTGCTCACCGGTTAAGCACGATCCGCAATGCCGATTTGATTCTGTGTATGAAAGACGGCGACATTGTGGAACAAGGCAACCATGCGGAGCTTATGGCTCAGGGCGGATTCTATGCGCAGCTGTACAACAGCCAGTTTGAAAAAGTGGCGTAATTTTTAATAAACACATAATCAACGGACGCGCTCAGCGCGTTCGTTGATTGGAAATAAAAAGGAGATGTATATGTCATTTACACGGCTTCAAAAATTGATTAACGAGAAGAATTGCCGTATTGTCGTCGGTCTTGACCCGCGCCCGAACATGCTGCGCGTTGGGGAAACTCTTTTTAGTTGGGGTAAGCGGATAATAGATGCAGTGGCGGAGATTGTCCCGGCGGTTAAGCCTCAGGCGGCGTTTTATGAGGCGGCAGGGATAGCGGGTATTACGGCGCTGTCGGAGACGGTACAATATGCTAAACAGCGCGGTTTATACGTAATTATGGACGCTAAACGCGGCGACATAGGCAGCACGGCGGAGGCATATGCGGAGGCGTATCTTGGCATCGGGGAGTTAGGCTGTGACTGTGTTACTGTAAACCCGTATCTTGGCTCTGACGGCATAAAACCGTTTCTCGTTCAGGCGGAATCAAACGACGGCGCGCTGTTTGCTTTGGTTAAAACGTCGAATCCGTCGTCGGGAGAATTGCAGGATGTGATAACTGACAGCGGGAAGCCGGTGTATATCCGAACGGCTTCAATGCTCGGCGCCCTTGACGCTTCAGGTGAAAGGATAGGTTTTGTTGTAGGCGCGACTTATCCGGAACAGCTTGCGGAATTAAGGGCGATGTTTCCTAAATCATTCTTCCTCGTACCCGGTTACGGAGCGCAGGGAGGTACGGCGGCATCGGTTGCCGCAGCATTCAGCGCAGACGGCTCGTTGGCTATAGTAAACAGCTCGCGTGGAATAATTACTGCGGATGACCCGAGAGCGGCGGCTGTAGCCGCAAGAGATGATATAAACAGCGTGATTTGCAAATAAGTTTTGTATAATATTGACCTTTGACCGATGCCGTCAAAAAAATTCATCAAATTAAAAAAAGTGCTTGACAAGAGGGCGGAGGTGTGCTATAGTAACAAAGCTGTCGCTGAGAGGGGTCGAAAAAAGGTAGAGGTTAGGGAAGCGCGTGCGGGACTGTTTGGGAAAA
>JAITQY010000094.1 GCA_031288675.1 Oscillospiraceae bacterium
GACGACCTGAACGCAATGATGAACGCGGCGGATATATACGCGAGCGTCTATAAAAATAACGCATGGGTGACAACGCGGCTCACGGCAAACGACGCGGCTGATATGGCGCCGGAGACGGCTACGAACGGCAGCAAAGCGATAGTTATATGGCGCCGCCTCGCGGCGACCTCGACCGATAACGTGGAGTCAATGGAATTTGACGCGCGGGACGACCTGATGTACCACGTGTACAACGGCGCGGCGTGGGAAGATGAGAAGCAGCTTTACAACGGCACGTCTGGCGCTGTAAAGGGCATCAGCGCGGCAATGGACGACATGGGCAACACGCTTGTCGCGTACACGGTAGACACCGCACGCTATGTGGGCAATACACAGGATGTTTCGGGGCAGAATCTGGACGTTGCGTACAGCTTAATTGCCAGCAGCGGCGCAGTCGCGGTCCCTACAATGTTCCTCACAAATGACATCGCCCCGGACGAAAACCCGCAGGTGACGACGGCAACGCTCAACGGGGCTGAACGTTTCATAACCGCGTGGTATACGCAGCAGCCCCTGGCAGACGACGCAGCGGGCGGCTCGGTGAGCGATATACGGCTCCGGGTCATTGATAGCAACGGCTTCCCCTACGACGAATTCCCCGGCGGCATCAATGAAATCAATCAAAACAGCAGCGTCGCCATCAGCAACCAATTCCGCTTCGGGAACAGCGCGAGCGGCGATATTGAAGATTTGACACTCGTGTGGATTGCTCCTGAAATGGACGACACGGCAATACCCGAAAAAGATGACGCTCAGACTATGGATAAGGACTCCGTTTATGCGATACGCTTCCTTCAGGAAGACGCCTATGATCCGATATACGTTACCGCGCCCATGTCCATCGTGGAGGCGGGCGAGAACACAAAGGTGGATCACGTCGACGCGTACTTGAGCGGCACGAACGAAATCAAGGCGGTACTCCAGACGACAACCTACGACATTGCGAAAGGCTACGAGACCATTACACTCGACGATGGCAGACAAATCATCATAGCGACGCCGATTTCTGCAATGAAGACGGCGACGGGGAAATTCGCAAACGCAATCAGTGTTGGCGACCCCATTTTCGACTATGCTGAGGTGCGGCACAGCATTATGTTGCCGCTGCAAGTGACGGTGGCGAACCAAGGCAAGGAAACGATCACCGCAATCAAGGTCACCATACAGGACACTGGAGGCAGCGCGACAACTGAAAGAACTTTCAAAGATTTTAAGCTGATGCCTAATTCCCGTATGACGCTGATAGTGTATCATCCGCTCGGGGACGAGGGCGAACTCATAAAAAATATCGCGGTAAAGACAGAAGCAACGTTCGAAAACGGCGATAATATCTCCGCGTCCTCGGAGGCGAAAACACAGGTCGCCGACACGGGCATCGGCTCGCTCACGGTGACGAAGGAGGAAAATAAGGTACGCGATATTCAAATCAAGCTGTACAACCAAAGCGAAATTGAGCTTGACGGGATGCATAAGGCGAATTCAAACTACAACGTAAAAATCGGCTTCTATAAGGACAATCTAAACAATACTGCCGCGACTGGCGTAACCCTTGTGCCGGAAGAAACGGGTATGACGGGTACTGATAAGCCCAATGTATTTACGGTAGACGCAGACCGCCTCACCCTGATAGACAACGGCGCCTTTGTAGGTAACTTCCGATACGCACTGCCAACAGAGGGATTCGAGAACGGGGACATCCAGCTTTACGCGGCGGTGTGGATAGAAGACATGTCGTCTGGCGAACCCGTGACGGTGACGGAGGTGTACGCGGTCAACAACGCTGGCAGCGTGTCCTTTACCGACCCGGTGGAGAGGAACAACGGCGAACCCATTCAAATTACCACAGAGCTATCCGCTGGCACAGGCGGCAAAACAGTGGCGGACATTACGGTGAAAAACCTCGCGTGGTTGCCCACCGGCACGGGGGAAACCGGAGGAAACCTGATCGCCGCGCTGCTGGACGGCGACGGCAACCCGGTTGAGACACAGCAATCCGTAATTTTGCAAGGAAACAAGCTTATCCAGCTTGATGGCGAGGTTTCCCAGACCATCCGCTTTGAATTCAGTCAGGTCGGCGAGACGGTCAACGCTAACTATGTTCTATTAAGTAAGAACGCTATGGACAATACCCTGTCCGCGTTGCGCGTTGGCGGCGTCGCGCTTGAATTTAATCCGTACACGGAGACATACGAGGCGGAAGTGGAAAACTTGTTCACGGCGGACGTTACCGCTATCGCCGCATATACGGGCGCGACCGTCACAGCGCGGCTGGCTCCCGGCGGCGAAGCCGAAGACGCGGAGCTTACTTCAACAGACGGCGTTTTAAGCGGCAGGTTGAGCCTGAATTTGGGGGACAAAGGGTCGGTGACCAAAAATGTCATTGAAGTGACGGTCACGCCTGCTGAGGGCGCGGGGACGCGGACATATAGCGTAACGCTCCGCGATACATTTGTAGATGATACCGGCAGTGCGTTTGTCAATACCGGTCGGGTTTCCCTTGAGGCTCCAGCTTGGATAAAGACAAGCGACGAAATGTCCATTCCTGTTTCTCTGAGCGGTTTCACTGCCAAGCCCGTCAGCTACACAATAGGCGTGGCTTCCGCGCCGCACGGCGAGCGGTCTCAGTGGCTGGGCAATACGGAAAGCGGCACAGTCACTGTAACGATACCGGATGAGGAAGGCCGCCACGAGCTGTCGGTACGCGTATATGACGAGCAAGGCTATTATACCGACGCCACAGCGATGGTAACTTTGGATACGACGGCGCCAGAAATAACGAATATTGTTTTCGAGGAAACCGAAACGGCTCTTGAAGTGAAGCCGTTGCAGTCGTCGATGCCCACACAGGACGACGGCATAACCGACAAGCAGCTAAAAGTGCATTTCAAAGTGACGGACGCCGGAAGCGGAGTAGACGATACGAAAGTGAAAGTCATCGCGGGCGATGACGAATACACAGCAGAATATTTGGAGGGCGTATACACGGCGACAGTCAAATACGCGTTCACCGGAGATTTGAGGCTGGTTGCCTGCGATAGGGCGGGAAACGAAACCGAAACTGGCAAAGACGTCCTCATCGACGATGACCTGAATGTAGGGGAAATCACGACCGGAACGGCGGATACTACGCAAACCGCGTCGGTGCTGCACGGCGCCGCGACGACCGAAGCGACCCTCATTGCTACCTACGGCATTCAGTACCGCGCGAAGCCGGAGGCGGTGACGGATGACGGCTGGGCGGATCTGACGCTGGACGAGGGTTCGCAATCGACGAAATTCTCCGCGTCGATGGAGATTGAGCCTGATCCGGAAAAGATGTACGAATACCGCGCCTATGTTCAGGATACAATCGGAAACTACCACTACGGTGACATAAAAGAATTTAGCGCGCTGCCTTGCGCCTGCACAATTGAGGACGTCGCTATCACCAACGCGACGGACATAGAAATTCCTCTACGGGACAAAACGACGACAATTGATCTTACTTCAACGTACAGATATGAAAACAACGACTGCACTGCGCACAACGGCGCGGAGCAAGACGCTAAATTTACCACGACCTACAAAATAACCGAAGGCGATAACATCGCAACACTCGGGGGCGACAATAGCGACCAGCTGACCGTGAGGGAGACAGGGACTGTGGAAGTCGAGGTGACGGTTACCTACTCCATAGGGGAAATGGAGGTCGCGAGCAGCGCCGCCGCCGAGACCTTTAAGGTGACAAAACAAGATATGGTCGTTGTAACTGGAATCAATTACGACAAACCGACCAACTGGAATCCCGGAGATATAGTATTAGAACTGGTGGGTACAAATCTGTCCGTTGCGGAAAAAATCACAGTGACGGCAACGGCGCGAGACGTCGAAGAGGAACCGATAACAGCGGACGCGGAAAGCGGGAATACCGCGGCGATTCTGAAAGGTATTCAGAATACGAATACCGATGATGACAAAATTTACGACGTCATCGTATCCGGAACAGTACAGGTAGACAATGAAGACCAACCGCTCGCTGATTACAGGATTGAGCTCATAGTGCCGCGCGCCCTTAAAACAGGCGCCGAGATCGTTGGATACTCTGTAGAGGGACAGCTTATCGAGACGAAAATCGACAACGAAAAGCGGACGATTACAGTTGTTATGCCGCGCTTGACGAAATTGACCGAGCTAAGCAACGACCTTGACGCTCGCACAGAGATAACATATAGCCCGAACGCCACAGTGACAATAGAATCCCGCGAGGTGTCCGGCGCGACGCTGACGGTAATATATCGCGTGACGTCGGAGGACGGCGCGACGGTAAACACCTATACGGCACGCATATCCATCCAGCCGCTGTATAACCACGCGTCCGGAAGCGGTAGCGAGAGCAAGACCTCGGAGTTCCCCGTGATTACGGGCGAGCGCGTTGAAAACAGCGATGGTTCTGTGACGCTGCCCAACGGCGGCAAGCTGGAGCTGGAAAACGGCATGACCATTCAGACGAACGGCGAGACAACCGTAGCCGACGATACGATCACAATGGTCGAGGGCGTCACTGCGGTCATCACACAACCGGGCGGAGAGGTTCGCACAGTGAGCAGTAATTACACGATTTTCACCGACGGAGGTGTGAGGTGGAACCCCGTCTTTGACGATGTGACGGGGAAAGACTGGTACTTGGGCGACGTAGAATACGTCTATGAAAACAAATTGTTTACGGGTACGGCTGAGGGCAAGTTCAGCCCCGGAATAACCGCTAACAGGGCTATGCTGGTTACTGTGCTGTGGCGCATGGCAGGCAGCCCGACCGCCGGAGACGCGGCGTTTAACGATGTAGACGCGGGAAGCTACTACTATGACGCAGTACTCTGGGCGGCGGAAAACGGAATTGTAAACGGCGTTGGCGAAGGCAAGTTTGCGCCCAACGCTGACGTAACACGCGAGCAGCTTGCGACGCTCATCTATCGTTACGCGGCTCAGACGGGTACGGACTTCGGCGAAGACCGCCCGTATGACGGGTTCGCGGACGCGGACGGCATCCCGGCTATGCCGCCGCCGTAATGGCGCTGTATTGCTCGGGGATCGTCAACGGCAAGTCCAACGGCGTATTCGACCCGCAGGGCAAAGCCACAAGAGCGGAGATAGCGGCGATTATACACAGATTTTTGGAGTACGGGAAATAACCGGGATGTAAGAAGCTGAAAAAATCCGCCGGATAACGTTGATAGTTATCCGCCGGATTTTTTATCCGACAATGATGACTTGCCGGAGTGAGCTTTGAAATTATACGGTAAGTTCCGTTGTCGGAACATTGGCGGCGGAGTATTTTTGCAGCGCAGGGTCAACAATGTTTTCGATAAACTCCGTTACTTGTTCGGCGGCACGACCGGTGTAGTGTTCGGGAATCATTTGCTGAAGTATATCTTCACGCGTCAGCCCGAAAAGCGGATCGGCGGCTATACGGTCAATGAGGTCGTTAGGCAGACCGTCACGCTTGACGGTATTGCCTGCGGCGACGGAGTGAACGCGGATGCGCTCGTGCAATTCCTGACGATTACCTCCGCGCTTGACGGCGCTCATCATAATGTTCTCAGTCGCCATAAACGGCAATTCTTCTTTTACGTGTTTTTCAATAACTTTAGGATATACCTGTAATCCGCTTGTGACGCTGGAAAGCACATTGAGTATAGCGTCCGCGCACAGGAAAGCCTCACTCATCGCAACGCGCCGGTTAGCGCTATCGTCAAGGGTGCGCTCCAGCCATTGAGTTGCGGCGGTCATAGCGGGGTTAAGAAGGTCGTTAATAAGGTAACGGGCAAGCGCGCAAATGCGCTCACAGCGCATAGGATTGCGCTTGTAGGGCATAGCGGAGCTTCCGATTTGTTTGGATTCAAACGGTTCTTCAAGCTCTTTGAGGTGAGAGAGGAGGCGCATATCGGTTGCGAATTTACTTGCGCTCTGCGCCAGTCCCGCGAGAGCGGAAACGACTTCAAAGTCGATTTTACGCGAGTAGGTTTGACCGGTTACGGGGATAGAGGATTCAAAGCCCATTTTTTCCGCTATAAGTTTGTCAAGGGCTTTAACTTTGTTGCCGTCGCCGTCGAAGAGTTCCATAAAACTTGCCTGAGTTCCGGTAGTGCCTTTTGCTCCGCGCGGACGAAGGTTGGAGGCGCGGTATTCTATTTCGGCGAGGTCGCCGATGAAATCCTGAAGCCAGAGAGCGGCGCGTTTGCCGACGGTGGTCAGCTGAGCCGGCTGAAAATGGGTAAAACCAAGCGTCGGGAGAGCTTTCCACTCCAGCGCGAAGCCGCGCAGACCGCGAATGACAGACGCGAGTTTTTCAGCGATGAGGTCAAGAGCTTCTTTATAGATAATGATGTCGGCATTGTCGGTAACGTAACAACTGGTCGCGCCGAGATGAATGATTCCGGCGGCGTTAGGGCATTGCTCTCCGTAGGCGTGAACGTGAGCCATAACGTCATGGCGAAGCCGGCGTTCTAATTCTTCGGCACGGGCGAAGTCGATATTATCTGTAGCGGCGCGAAGCTCATTTACCTGAGCGGAGGTGACGTTCAGTCCGAGTTCCATCTCGCTTTCCGCGAGAATTACCCATAGTTTGCGCCAAGTGCTGTGCTTTTTCTGCGCGCTGAAGAGGAATTGCATTTCTTTGCTGCAATATCGTGTGCTGAATGCGGAAACATAAGTATCGTACATAGTTTTACCTCTATCAACGAAGTTTGATATGAACTTCGCGGAGCTGCTGTTCCGTGATTTCACCCGGAGCGCCGGTGAGCGGATCCTGAGCGTTGCCGTTAAGCGGGAAAGCGACTACGTTGCGGATGTTTTCGTCATTGGCTATGAGCATAATCAGACGCTCAATGCCAGCCGCCATACCGGCGTGGGGCGGCGCGCCGTATTGGAACGCTGTGTAAAGCGCGCCGAACTTAGCCGCAAGCTCATCTTCGCCGTAACCGGCGATAGCGAATACTTTTTTCATAATCTCCGGATCGTGGTTACGTACCGCGCCGGAGGTTATTTCGTAGCCGTTGCATACGATGTCGTATTGGTATGCCAATACGTCCTCAGAGGGTTCGCCTTGCGGCATGGAGAACGGGTTGTGGGTGAAATCCCACTTACCGGTTTCCTCGTCAATCTCGAACATCGGGAAATCGACAATGAAGCAGAATTCGTAGCGGTCACGGGTTATAAGATCAAGGCGTTCACCGAGAGAGGTACGGATTTGTCCCGCGAATTTGTTGCAGTCCGGAAGTTTGTCGCAGATGAAGAAAACGGTCTCACCGTCTTTGACGGAGAAAATTTGAAGTAATTCCGCTTGTTTTTCCGGAGTGAGGAATTTAACTATAGGACCTTTAAGCTCGCCGTCGGAGAGAGTAAGATAGCCCAAGCCTTTCATACCGACGACGTCTGTGGCGAACTTCAGCATACCCTCGAAGAAGCTGCGGCTTTGTCCTGCCGTAGGCGCGGCGATACCGCGCACCGGCTTACCGCGGAAAGCGGCAAAGTCAACGTCTGAGAAGAAATCCGTCAGGTCGCGAATAAGCAGAGGGTTGCGTAAATCCGGCTTGTCCGTACCGTAGGCGACCATAGCTTCGGCGAACGGGATACGGCGGAAGCTGGAAACCGGCTTATCAGTAAAATGCTTGAACAGATTTGTAAGAACAGTTTCCGCTACGGTAAAGACGTCGGATTGTTCGGCGAACGCCATTTCAAGGTCAAGCTGGTAGAACTCGCCCGGCAAGCGGTCCTGACGCGCGTCTTCGTCACGGAAGCAGGGCGCGATTTGGAAATATTTATCAAATCCTGAAACCATCAAAAGCTGTTTGAATTGTTGGGGTGCCTGAGGCAAAGCGTAGAACTTGCCGCTATGACGCCGGCTGGGTACGATGTAGTCACGTGCGCCCTCCGGAGACGAGGCGGTGAGGATGGGCGTGCTGACCTCTAAAAAGCCAAGCGTCTCCATTTGCGCGCGCAGATAGGAGATCACTTTGCTTCGCAAAACGATCCGATCGTGCATAGTCTGATTGCGCAGGTCAAGGAAGCGGTATTTTAGACGGACGTCCTCGCGGACTTTTTCGCTGTCCGCGATTTCAAACGGCAGGGCGTTTTTCGTCGCGCCGAGAATGTTCAGCGTGTCCGCGTGGAGTTCGACACGACCGGTTTCGAGCTTATCGTTGACCGTTTCGGCGCCGCGCGCCCTGACCTCTCCGGAGACTTGAACTGCGCTTTCGCGCGGCGGGGGGTCAATGCCGTGTAAAACGACCTGAGTAACGCCGTAGTGGTCACGTAAGTCAATAAAAGTAACTCCGCCGTGATCGCGGATAGCGGCAACCCATCCGCACAGGGTCACGCGCGCCGGTATATGGTGTTCACGCAGGTCATTGCAAGTATGAGTTCTTAACATTTTTAGCCTCGAAAAGTTTTTGAAAAATAATTTTTACAAATATATCACACAATAGCGGTTTTGTCAATAGTATGGCACAGAAGAAAATCCGTTCAGGCGGAGAAAGCTTTAAGTAAAAAACAAACGGAGGTACATAGAATGCCCCAAGATTATACGTTTGCCGTACTCGGCACGGAGGACGAACGCTTCAAGGAGCTTCGCAAGCTTCTGCGGTTCAAATGGAAAGAAAGCGAGCCTGAGCACGCATCCATAGTAGTACTGCCGCTGCCGTTCAAACTGACCGATGATATTCTGGCATGTCTGCGTCCGGAGCATCTTGTATTTGCCGGAAAGGTCTCGGATGAGGATAAAATGCGCGCGTGGTCGGCAGGGATAACTCTTTACGATTATTACGCGAGGGAAGAACTGGATATTCTCAACGCGGTTGCGACAGCGGAGGGAGCGATAGAACTGGCCTCACGCGAGACCGACATTACTCTGTGGAGGAGCAAGATACTGATATTAGGTTACGGACGGGTCGGAACGGCGCTTGCGTACCGGCTTAAAGGGCTTGGCGCCTGTGTAAGCGTCTATGCGCGCAGCAAGGCGGATAAGGCGAGGATTGACGTCTATGGTTATCAGAACGCGGATATGACCGGCGGGCTGAACGGCTATGACATTATTATCAATACGGTTCCGGCGCGGATAATCAGGCGCGGAGAGCTTTCCCGAATGCGTTCCGGAGCACTGCTGATAGATCTTGCGTCGGCTCCGGGCGGGGTAGATTTTCAAGCGGCGGAAGAACTCGGCGTACACGCAATCCATGCGTTAGGGCTGCCGGGTAAGGTTGCGCCGCGTACTTCAGCGGAATTAATCCGCGATACTATTTTCAATATGTTAATTGAACTGGAGGAAAATGTAAATGCAAACAGAGATTAAAGACGTTCGCCCGACTATAGGGTTCGCGTTCTGCGGGTCATATTGTGTTTTTGACAGAGTGATTGACGCGCTTCGCGAGACGGCGAAAAGTTATGATATTATTCCGATAATGTCCGAAAACGCCGCAGGTACGGACAGCCGATTCGGCAAAGCGGAAGACTTCCGTAATCAGATTAAAGAAATCTGCGGACGGGAGCCGATTACGACAATCACCGGAGCGGAACCGATAGGTCCTAAAAAGCTGTTGGATTTGCTTGTGGTCGCTCCGGCGACCGGAAATACGATTGCAAAGATAGCGCAGGGAATCAGCGATACCAGCGTTACGCTTGCGTATAAGGCGCATCTTCGCAATGCGAGACCGGTGGTAATAGCAGTATCAAGCAACGATGCGCTTAGTCAGAACGCGCCTAACATAGGAACGCTTCTAAACCGCAGAAATCATTTCTTCGTGCCTTACGGACAGGACGACGCGATAGGGAAGCCGACTTCGCTGGTGGCGAGGTTTGAGCTTATTCCGGAGGTTGTTGCCGCCGCGTTGAAAGGAACTCAGCTTCAGCCTTTGCTGACAGCGGGAGGAGGTCGCTGATGTCACCGTTAACAACTTATCTTATTATGTGCAAAAATCAGACCGCTGCGCTGCGGCTTGCGGAGTACCTTAGCGGACAGGGATTTTATGCGAGCGTAATGCGCCCTCCGGCGGAAAGCACTAAAGGAAGCTGCTCTTTTGCGGTTAAAGTAGCCGAGCGCCAGCTAATACAGCTGCTTGCGTCGTTGAAGGACAGCGGACTGAAATACGGTAAGGTTTACGCCTACTTCCCTGATGGAAGCACTCAGCTTACAAACGCATAGACGATTAACGGGGCAAGCGCGCGGGATTGAACTTGCCTGCGTGTTATAAGCAAAACACAAGGAGAAACGAAGATGATATATTTTGACAACGCGGCAACGACGCTGCATAAGCCGAAAGCGGTAGCGGACGCGGTAACGAGCGCGGTAAACGGGCTTGCTTCCCCCGGGCGGGGCGGATACGCGCCGGCGAATGCCGCCTCTGAAATCGCGTATGAGTGCCGGACGCTTGCCGCGAAGTATTTTAACGTGCTTTCGCCTGAGAATGTGGTGTTTACGTTCAACGCGACGCACGGGCTTAATATCGCAATCAATGCGCTGTCCAAGCGCGGCGGCAAGACGGTTATCTCCGGATATGAGCATAACGCGGTGTTCCGTCCTGTTGCGGCGTCGGGCGCGGCAGTAACTATCGCGAGGGGCGGTTTGTTCAGCCACAGAGAGGTAATACAGGCGTTCGACCAGGCGCTTACGCGGGATACGCGGCTGTGCGTTGTGAATCATGTGTCTAATGTGTTCGGATTTGTTCAGCCGATTGAGAAAATTGCGGAGATGTGCCGTGACCGGAAGATAGCGCTGATCATTGACGCATCGCAAAGCGCGGGAGTAATTGAGGTTGACTTTGAAGCTACCGGCGCGGAATTTATTGCGATGCCCGGTCATAAGGGTCTTTACGGACCGCAGGGCAGCGGACTTTTACTGTGCCGTGACCCGGATAATGCAACGCCGCTTCTCTACGGCGGAAGCGGCTCTAATAGTAAGCTTGTTGATATGCCGCCTGATTTGCCAGACCGGCTTGAGGCTGGAACATTTAATATGCCCGGAATTGCCGGACTTTACGAGGGTCTGAAGTTCGTCGTTTCCGAACCGCGAATATTACGGCACGAGTCCAATGTTCTGAACTATGTGGCGGACGGTCTTGCGCTGAACCCACAGATAAAGCTGTTCCGCAATTCCGCGCCGGGATTGCAGAGCGGAGTGTTTAGCTTTATAATTCAGGGTATGGACTGTGAAGCTGTTGCCGATAAGCTCAGTGAGCGCGGAATCGCGGTTCGCGCTGGTCAGCACTGCGCGCCTCAGGCGCATATGAGCGCCGGAACGGACGGCACCGGCACGGTTCGAGCCAGCTTTTCGGCGTTCAATACACTTGCCGAAGCGGAAGAGTTCGTTGACGCGATAGGCGAAATAGCGGGATAGTCGGTAGTCGACAGTCAATACAGTGGGTAGGCGTTAGGTATTAGGAGGTAGGGGACGAGGGAAACGGTGAAAATTGTAAACGGCAAGTTGTAAATTGAAAATTAAGCCGGCGGGCGAGGTCTTTGCGAACAAAATAAAGGTGCAATCGGCTAATCAAAGCCACGATGCAGATTTAGACGTTAATGATAACTATGAAAAAATAATATGGAAACAGCGGCGAAGATTTATCTCGCCGCTGTCAGTATTTATGGCATAGGGGTTGATGGTTACTTCTTGTATCCGCATTTAGGACAGACGCCGTTTTCGTTCATCAGAATACCGCACAACGGGCAGCGGTCTTTTTCGGGCTGGTTGATTTGACTGACAGCTTGCCCATACTCCTGCGATGCGCCATTCACGCCGCTTGTGAATGTGAGTTTCGCGATATTTAGCTTGTCTTTAAGTAAATCATAGACAATTTTAATCATACCCTCAACGGTCATCGTTTCCTTTGTGACCACTAAGCGGCATTCCGGGTAGGCGACCGCGAGTTCCGTCTTGAACGCGGGACCTTTCTGCTTATTGCTCGGTGCGCCGTCCTTGATGCCTTGTGTCTCATATACTCCGAGAATCGCGGGCAGAAGCGGATCGTCTTCCCGCAAAATCAGGGCGTGGTCGAAGTTTTGCAGGACTTCCCAAGCGATTTTTTTAATCTCATTGCAGGGGAAAACCATATTGATGCCAGAGTTAACGGTGTCCTCAACTTCAATGGTCAAAATCCCCGTGTGACCGTGCAGATACTGGGCTTCCCCCTTGAAGCCGTAAAACCTGTGGGCATATTGCAGGTCTAATGTTGTAAAGCTACGCATAATTTTTCTCCTTATCGATTTTTATTTACGGAGCATTGACGCACCTCCGCAATGCGTGTTTATTGCAATTTATGATTGCGGGTTCTTTGCTGCGGGTTGACATTCAGCGCAGATATTCTGAACTATCAAATCAAAGGAAACAACTTCTCCGGCGATACTATCTGCTATAATATCTATCAAGTTCGGCGCAGGAAAATCAGAAATCTTACCGCATTTTACGCAGATAGTATGTTCGTGCGGCAGCAGGTTACCGTCATAGATGCTTTTGCTGTCGGCTACAGTGATTTTCTTGATTTGACCCTCTCTGGTGAAGATGTCAAGGTTTCGATACACTGTTGCTATTGAAACAGTTGGATATTCACTGCGTAAGCCTGCTAAAACATCCTCAGCAGTAAAATGTCCGCGACTGCCTTTTATGAGCGACAGCGTTGACTTTTGAAGAGAGGTCATTACGCTCCCTCCTTGATTTTTTAGATTTCAGCGGCTTTGATTAACCGCTTCTGTGATTTTCCATCTCGTCTGATGGAGTCAGCGGCCTTGAACCTCCTTAATATATTAGAATAAGAATTATTCTTAATATTATTATAATACATGCTTACTTGTTTGTCAAGCACTTTTTTTGCATTCACCAACATTATTTTTGCAAACAGCCTACCAACATAGAAAAGCGGATAGTGTCTGCTATCACTATCCGCTTTATCAATTTCTGACAACTATTAAACTGTTATATTTCTTCTGTACTGCTGCTCCATTTACTCCATCGCTTTCAAGCTTTCCGCCATATTCAGCCTGCGGATTTTGCGGGAGAACATTAGGGTCACCAATACCGACAGCCCAAACGTGAACGCCAGCGAGATAAAAAATGTACTTATATGCAGCGATACAGGGTAATCAAAGTCATCTCCTGAGGTTTTAACTATTGCGGTCAGCAGCCACAGCCCGCCCGGAACACCAAGAGCAAAGCCGACCGCAGAGAACCATAGATTTTGCGTAAGAAGCAAGCCCCGAAGCAAGCGAGTTTTCAACCCCATAACTTTCAGAGTGGCAAGCTCACGTTCCATTTCCGTAAATGACAGCAGACCGAGATTATAAAGCACAACCACAGCAAGGATAGTGGCGGCAATTACTAACACTATGGTCATAAGCACCATAGCATCGGCTAAGCTATCCCAACCAGCAATGCTGTCAGATTTTAGTGTGATTGATTCCACTCCGTCATATTTATCAGTTATAGTTTCGGCGGGTAATACAGAGATAGCCTTATATTCAAAGCCTGCTCTTTCAAGAGTTGCCCGGCTCATTTGCAGACCTTGATTAACGGCATCACGGTATATAGCGGCAATAGCGCTTTCCGTCCAATTTTCCGAACCGTAGATGTGCCAAGAAACTGTATCACCGGCTTTAACGCCAAGCAACTCGGCGAACTTCTCAGTGATTGATATGCCGTCATTCGGCAAAGAAACAGGCTCAAGTCTCAGCCCCGTCGCTTGTATCAGTGTGGTATCGTCTGTCACGAGCAGAGCGCCTGTTTTCTTAACGCCATTTGCTTTTGCCTCAATCCTGCACTCCATAATAGGCTCACCGTTGACAGCCGCTATTACATCGGCAATTTGCTCATCAGTTACGGTTTCGCTTAGGTTCAGTTTGCTTT
>JAITQY010000115.1 GCA_031288675.1 Oscillospiraceae bacterium
CGTGGTGCAGAGTTTCTTGTCAAAACACATATATTTTATGGTCGCAAGGCTATCCGCAATGGTGGCAAGCCCTGTAGCGGTACCGCCGTAGCTGTTGTAATCACATCCGCCGGAACTGCAGTCAATTCCGCGCTCCATACATCCGCGCATCGAAATTGAGAGCATAGCGTACGGCAGATTGTATCCGGCAAGATACTCTGCATAGTTGTTCACGGTAACATACCAGTTAAGCATATATTCGCTAAGTTTACGGTAAGCCTCCTGAACTTCTTCAATGCTGTTCATCTCATAAAGGTAACCGCTTTGAACGGGAGCTTGTTTGCCGTTCATAGGGTTGATACCGTTGTTGAGCGCCATATCAAAGACCACGCCATAGTATATGCTCGCGTGCGCCGCTCCGACGCCGTTCGGCGCGGGGAAATCACAACCGGAGCCGACAATTTCCTGACAGCCGATAATACTGTAGTCACGCGCGTCTTCAAGCGTGAAGCCGAGTTCTTTTTGCAGACCCGGTATAATGACCTCATCATTCTGGAAGAGAGGAAGCCCGCCGACAAGCTTGGATGTTTCTAAGGCGCAATTCCATAGTTCGTCAGGGGTTCCGGAGTGAACGCGCATAGATACGGTCGGATCGTGGAGTTTCAGCCGCCCGATAGTTTCCAGCACCATATAGGTAACGGGGTTGGTAGCGTCCTCGCCGGTTTCCGGAATACAACCGGAGATAGTGGTGTGCTGGTACGTGTTGCCGATTCCGGCAGTTTCCGCCATTTTACCGTAACCGCCCTCATAGTAGCAGTTAGATTTCAGGAAGAACGCGTCGACGAGGATTTGAGCGCCGTCAAGCGTAATCGTGCCTTCGTCAAGTTCTTTTTTGAGGAATGGCCAAACGTATTGGTCAAAGCGTCCGAACGCCGGAGCAGGCATAGTCTGCTCATAACTGAGCAGAAGCTGGTAAAGCAGAACCGCTTGACACGCTTCCCAAAGGGTACGGGCAGGGTTTTCACTTATCCAGTACAGGCTTTCTGACATAGCAATCAATTCTGCTTTACGCTCCGGAGCAGTGTCCGGCAGATCCGCCTGACGTTTAGCCTCATCTCCGTAGCGGCGTATCAGAATCATAGCCGCGTCACAGACAATAGTTGCGGATTTATAGAACATATATTTGCTCATATCGCCGCCCATAACATTTCCCTTGCGCACGGCAAGGTATGCCTGAGCCTGTTCGCGAATCGCTTTGTATCCGGTGTTGATAATCTTAGACCATCCCGGAGTAAGATGACCGACGTGCAGTCCAAGTATACCCGGACGACCGGGATCACCGTAATCGCAGGCTTCAAGCTCCACAAACTCCCTGAAGCCGTCCGGCTGCCAAGCGTCGCCCACCGCGCTGTCCGCATTCTCCCACGAGGCGCTGCTGGACAGGCGTGTCTTGTCAAGTTCTTCCTGAGAGATAGCAAGGCGCTGTTCCGGGTCAGTATTGTGCCACATTTGGTCATCTTCGTGCCATTCCCACTTGCCCGGCATATTCTCAATCGGAAGTACACCCCACATAACGCCGCTTGCGCCGCAGAAATTTTTGCCCTTGCTTCCAGCGAAGTAGTCGTCACTGAAAATCGGCACAGACATATGCTCACAGAGATACTTCGTAATCAGCGGACGCTTGATAATCGGCACGATGCCGCCGTAGAGCTTGATAGCCTCCGCAGTGTAAACACTCTTTTCAGAGTCCCCGATAATAACTCGGTCGCGAACCGCATCGCGGTAGCGTTGAATGCGCTCGGTAACCGGTCGGAATTTATACATTTTATTGACCTCCTAATAGATTTCCTTATGGATGTATTATACCACAAAAATGCGGATTTGTCAAGAGGGCATTGCGTGTAAGGTAAGTTATTTTCAAGACGGAAGATACACGCGCAGCGGACATTTACACTTATACAGCAGACGCATCAATGTATCTGCACTGACGGACTATACGGGAGAGTAAAACGTTACAGAATGTTTACAATGCCTGTATTGACAAGTGTACGTAGGTGATGTAGAATATTAGTACTCCGGATTTGATAAGGAGATTACTTATGGATAACAGCAGAAAAGCCCTAATTATTGAGGATGAAGAAAACATCGCGGAATTGCTTCAGATGTTCCTTGAGAAAGACGGTTACACAGTACGCACCGCCGCCGACGGACGCGCCGGTTTGGAGCAAGTCAAATCGTTTGAGCCGGACATAATACTGCTTGATAGTATGCTGCCTAAACTCGACGGAGTTCAGGTGCTTAAACGTCTGCGGGAAGAGGATGACGTAACGCCGGTGATTATGCTTACCGCCAAAAGCGAGACCTACGATAAAGTGTTTGCGCTTGAAGCCGGCGCCGACGATTACATTACGAAGCCGTTTGCGCCCAAAGAGGTCATGGCACGCGTCCACGCGGTGTCACGCCGCACGGAACGCGCCGCAGAGGAGATGCGTGAGGAAAAGATACTTGAGTTCGACAAGCTGCTTGTCAACCTTGACGCGTATGTGCTGCTTGCGGACGGGAAGAAAGTAGATGCTCCGCCTAAGGAACTTGAGCTTCTGTACCATCTCGCGAAGTCACCGAACCGTGTTTTTACGCGCAATCAACTGCTTGACGAGGTTTGGGGCTTTGACTATTTCGGCGACAGCCGTACGGTGGACGTCCATATCAAACGTCTGCGGGAGAAACTTGAAGGCACCAGCGAACAGTGGGCGCTTAAAACCGTATGGGGCGTGGGATATAAGTTTGAAACCGAAACCGTCAGAGCTAATAATTAAGGCTGTTTAACGTTAAAATGAAACATTTATTTCGCGATAACTTTCTAATACTTACCGCGGTAGTCTTAATCACCGTATCAGTACTCGGAGCGGCGTTTATGTCGCTCAGTTTTTCATTTTTGAAAGACGAACTGAACCGTAACACGGACAATACCGCCGCCGTAGCCGCAGCAAACGCTGAGGCGGCTCTTACGCGCGCCACGCTTGACGACAGCGACCTTAAAATCACTTTGATAAGCGTGGCAGGCGCAAGCGGAACGCATATCGTTATCACCGACGTAAACGGCATAATCGTCAATTGCTCCGACCCTGAACTCGTTTGTCCTGAGATAGGGCAAACACTTACGCCGTCAAAGGGCTACAGTAAAAGTGAAGAAATCGAATATAACGGAGCATTATACGGCTACGCAATAGCGCAGGCTGATTCGTCCCCGGTGCTGTGGAAAGCGTTTTTGATACGGTTTGTGTTCGTCGCCGGCGCGGTAGTAATAATCGCCGCAGTCATCTCTATTCCTGTAACCAAACGGCAAATCGCTCCGGCAAGGGCAATGGCAGAATCAATAGAGAAATCCGAAAAAGCGAGACGGGAGTTCATCGCGAACATATCCCACGAGCTTAAAACACCGATGACGTCTATCTCCGGCTTTGCGGAAGCGATAGCTGACGGAACCATTCCGCCGGAGAAGCAGGGCAAGTATCTTAACGCAATTCGTGACGAAGTGACACGGCTGTCGCGGCTTGTCCAGCGTATGCTTGATATAACCCGCACACAAACGGTTAATCCAGTCGCGAAGAAGAACCTTAAATTTGACGTTGCGGAGCTTGCGTGGCGAACTCTGTTCAGTCTGGAACAAAAAATAAACGCGAAGCGCCTTGACGTCAACGCGCTTATTCCTGACAGCGCGGTAACGGCAATCGGAGAAGAGGATACGATAGCTCAGGTGATTTACAACCTGCTTGACAACGCGGTCAAATTCTCATGCGAGGGCGGCAATATTGCGCTGAAGATATGGAAAACGGGCGGAAGCATTTATGTATCGGTTAAAAATTCCGGCGAAACCATTCCAGCGGAGGAACTGCCGCTAATCTTTGACCGTTTCCACAAATCCGACCGCAGCCGAAGCACAGATAAGGAAGGTTTAGGCTTAGGTCTGCATATCGTAAAATCTATCCTTGACAGCTACGGAGAGAAAATATCCGCCACCAGCGCAAACGGTCTAACGGAATTTGTGTTCACGCTTACAGAAGCATAAAGCAATGACGAGAGCGGAATGACGAGGGCGAGAGATCAAAATACCGTTCCCCAGCGTACCTGTTCCATCTCCTGAATATGCTCTAACCTCCAAATCACGCGTTCTTTTGCGGCGGCGAACTCTTCTTTGTTATCAAGAAACTCAAGGGCAGTATAAAGGTCAGATGTTATCGCGTCGACCTCACTGTGACGCAAAGCGATTTGAGTGTATTCCTCAGCTTCAAACCACTTGTTTATCACGGCTTCAATTTGCTCATAAGTGTCCGCAGTTTCGAGCATAAACGTTAATTCGCTGCTCATATTGTTAATGTATGAAACATTCCATACGGCTCCGCCGACCATAATCAAGAGCAGCGCAAGCGCAATTATTTCCTTACGCATTGTCTTTCTTCTCTCCGTTTTTCTTTTGATTGTCCTGAGGTATTTTTTCCACCTTGGGCTTAATTTTTTCCTCAACGGCATTGATAGTACCGTCAGTTTCAAAGACCGCATACTTTACATTAGCGAGGTCAAAGATGTTTTTCTTGCGAAGCGCCTCAGCAAGCTCGTCCAATGAAATCCGGTTGCGTTTAAGCTCTTTCAGGTCGATTTTTCCGTCCTCGACAAGCACGCTTGGCTTACCCCATAGAAAATCGCGGAAATTTTTGCTTTTAAGCGCGGCACCGCTGATGAGTACTTCCCCGCAGAGCAGAAACAGTACAGGAATCAAACCGTTCATCAGAGGAACGCCGATGTCGGACAGCGGCTGAGCCGCCAAGTCCGCTATCAGAAGCGCAACGATAAGCTCAGAAAGTTCCAATTGCCCAAGCTGGCGCTTGCCCATAAACCGCGTCGCGGCATACACAACAACAAACATTATCAGGGTTCGGGTTAATATTACTGCCACAGCCAGTAACCTCCGTTAAAAGCTCTTGCTTTTTTTGGTATTATGGTTTACAATAACAATGTATTATATACTTGCAACAAAATTAGTTTCTTCATGAAAGGGTTATATTATGTGCGGAATTGTCGGATATTGCGGCGGACAGCAAGCGGCGCCTATCCTGTTGTACGGGTTAGAGCGTCTTGAATACCGGGGATATGACAGCGCCGGTCTGTGCGTTGATACTAACGGCAAGCTCACTACAGTTAAGGCAAGCGGCAAATTAAAAAACCTAATCGCGTTAACAAATAGCGGAACTACGCTCAACGGCGTCTGCGGAATAGGGCATACACGCTGGGCAACGCACGGAGTTCCAACTGACACGAACGCTCACCCCCACGTCAGCGACGGGGGGCGTATCGCCGTCGTGCATAACGGTATTATCGAAAACTTCCGGGAACTCAGGGCGTTTTTAGAAAAGCAGGGAGTGACGTTCACGTCCGAGACAGACACCGAAGCGGCGGCACAACTGATCGACTATTACTACGACGGCGATTTGATTGACGCCGTGCAAAGGGCTGTACATCAGCTTGAGGGCAGCTATGCGCTCGGTATCATATGCCGTGATTTGCCGGATACTCTCGTAGCCGTAAAAAAAGACAGCCCTCTTATTGTCGCGTATGTAAGTGACGATACCGCTGACTCTGCGTCATTCCTTGCGTCTGATATTACCGCGATACTTAAATATACCCGCGACGTTACGTATCTGGAAGACGGCGATATGGCGGTGCTGACCCGCGGCGGTATTGAGTTCTATGATACTTACGGTCAAAAGACCGAAAAAGCTGTAACACATATTGACTGGGACGCGGACGCCGCGCAAAAAGGCGGCTACGCCCACTATATGCTAAAGGAGATATACGAACAGCCGCGTGTTATCCGCGATACGCTGCTAACGCGCATAAGCGGCGGCACGGTTGATTTGTCCGACGCTGGAATTAGTCCTGAATACTTTGAT
>JAITQY010000129.1 GCA_031288675.1 Oscillospiraceae bacterium
CGGTCGAGTGCTGCGGAGGCGCGCTGAACGTTTTTCCAGCGTTGTCCGCCGCCGCTTTTGCCGCGTTGATAGCATCCTGAGTAGCCGCAGAGACGTTATCTCCGCTAAGACCGTTAACAAGCGCGTCCAAGCCGCCCAATTTAGCAATTACAAAGATAACCGCAACGATAACTCCGCCGTACATTGCAAACAGGTGCATCTTGTTTGTACTTGCGACTGCGTTCATACCGCCTGCAAGCGTGTACACGATAAATATCAGCGCAAAAACAAGGACTGTAGGTGCAAACGGGAACCCGAGCAAGCTCTGTCCCAATTTACCCGCCGCAATCATCTGAGACAGTCCGACCGCAAGCATAACGATTGTAAGCAGGATGCTGGATACAATGCGCGCTTTTACGCCAAAGAATTTTTCAATAATGCCGGGTACGGTGACACTGGAGAGACTGCGGTAAAGCTTAGCAAACCCAAGCGCCAAAAGCATAGTTCCCAAGCCGTTAGAAATAGTGTACCAAGCCCCGTAGAGACCGTCATTGAATCCGTATTCGGAAACACCGGTAGTGGCAGTTCCTCCAAGCCATTCGCCGGCGGACGCCGCGATAATAGCAAAGATACCCATCGCCGCGCCGTGAAACGAATCTGAACCCTTAGCCTTGCGGCCTGACAGAACTCCGATAAGCACGGTAGCCGCGAAATAAAGGAGAATGATGATAAGCTGAATATTCATTTGAAAGATACCCTCATTAAATTATGTTTATATTTTGTTATGACTTATAAGTTTATGAACCGGCGCAAACACAGTAAGCAGGGAAATTTTGGTTAAATTCCCCTGCCCTTTTTATTATATCATACTTCCGACTTTTTCCGGAATAATCAAATCGGCGTCGGTTTTGGATACGACTTCCTCGACGGTTACTCCCGGGGCAAGTTCTTCAAGTACAAGTCCCGCGTCCGTTTTGTGGATGACAGCAAGCTCGCTGACAATGTAGTCAACTTCATTTGCGGCTGTAAGCGGAAGCGTACATTTTTTGAGAATCTTGGGGCTGCCTTTTTTGTCGCAATGCTCCGTCATAATGATAACTTTTTTTGCGCCGGCGACAAGATCCATAGCTCCGCCCATTCCTGCGGCAGTTTTGCCGGGTACCATCCAGTTCGCAAGATTGCCCTCTTGATCTACTTCGTATGCACCGAGAACAGAAACGGCAACGTGTCCGCCGCGAATATATCCGAAGCTGGTAAAGCTGTCAAAGCAGCAACCGCCTACGCGAAGTTTGCTGACCGCGCCCGCCGCGTCAACTACATCCGGGTCAGTCCATTCACCCTCCGCAGGAGCGCCGGCAAGTCCGATCGCGCCGTTTTCGGTATCAACCCAAACATCAATGCCCTCAGGCAGGAAGTCAAGGCACTTTGTAGGCATTCCAATGCCAAGATTAACTACGTCGCCGTCCTCGAAGAAACGGGCGGTACGGTATGCGATAAGGTCGCGTCCTGTAATATCAGCCATTTTATCAGCCCTCCTTCGGTAATGCTACGATTTGATCAACAAGCGCGCCCGGCGTCATAATCTGATCCGGGTCAAGCTCACCGACTTCAACGATTTCTTCCGCTTCAACGATAACCCAATCCGCGGCAGTAGCCCAAATTTGGTTAAAGTTACGCGCTGTGCGGTGATAAACCGCATTCCCCATCTTATCAACTTTCCAAGCGTGTATCAACGCTACGTCGCCGCGAAGCGCTTTTTCGAGCAAGAAATCCTTACCGTCGATATTGATAACCTGTTTGCCGTCGGCTATAGGCGTTCCTAATCCGGTAGGGGTAAGGATTCCGCCGATTCCGGCTCCTCCGGCACGAACACGCTCACAAAGAGTACCTTGAGGTACGAACGTAACGTCAAGCTCGCCGTTAACCACCTGCTCGACCGTCTCGGTATTGGAGCCGATATGCGAACAAGTAATGTGCTTGATCAGGTGATCATGTACTAAAAGCCCTATTCCGCGTCCTTTAACACTTGTGTTGTTTGAGATGACATTGATCGATTTAATGCCTTTGCTGATCATACCCTGTATAAGGTGCTCAGGCACACCGACATTAACGAATCCCGGGATCATAACAGTTAAGCCGTCGCGGATTTTCTCCATAGCCTGCTCAACGGTAACGATTTTGTTCTTTGCCATTGATAGTCTCCTTCTTTGAATTTTTTATATTATACACCTATGCGGCAAATGTCGGGGCTTCCGTTTTGCCGTCGCGGATACAATTGCGCGTAATACCCATCAGTTCGCGCGCTTCATCGGCGGTAGCGATTTCACGTCCGGCAAGTTTTGACAGCTCTACAGCACGCTCCACGAGTTGGAGGTTAGTTCCGATAACGCCGCGCGACAGATAAATATTATCCTCTAATCCAACGCGCAAGCCGTCACAGCCAAGAGCAAGACCGCCGAGCATCATCTCCATATGGCAGCGTCCGATACCGGAAACCGACCAAGTAGCGCCCTCCGGCAGTTTCCCGACGAGGAATGAAAGGTTCTCTGTAGTGCCGGGCATTGAACCGCCAACGCCCATAATGAACTGAATGTGCGGAGGCTTAGGAATGCCATGCTTATTTACATAGTACATTACGCTATCAACGTGACCGGTATCGAAAACTTCAAATTCCGGCTTAATATCGTATTTAACTACTTCCTGACTGAGCAGGTTCAGGAAGCGCGGGCTGTTCTCAAAGATATAGCTGTTCGCCCAGTTGATAGTATTCGGGTCAAACGAACACATCTCCGGCTTCAATGCGCCAAGATGCTGAAGACGCTTATAGTCTTCGTATTCACCGCCGGAGGTAGTAAGGTTAATGATGATGTCCACGCCGGCTTTCTTACAAGCATCGCGGGTCATTTCGACCGCTTCGGTGAACTTTTCAAGACTCATCGACTTATAGCCGATTTGCATTACACCGTCAACGAGCTTATCCTCGCGAACGTGAATGTGAGCAATAGACGCGCCTGCTTTGGCGCACTCTATAATTTGCGCGGACAGTTCCTCCGCGTTATAAGGCACGGTAGGCGCCTGATCTTTTTTTGTTCCGGCTCCGCATAAGCAGACCTGAATCATAATCTTGTTAGATTTTGCCATTTGTGAGTTTCCTTTCATTTTTGCAGACGACACGCTCTTAAACGCGTCCTGTTGTGAATTTTAACTTTTTATTGTCAATTTGAAAATCTAAGTTATACCGGGTCTTTCATAAATTTGTCGGCGATTTTGAATATCTCGAAAAGCTGCTTGTCGCGCTTGGCGAGAAGTTCCTGCTTATCCTTACCGCTGTAGTCGTAGAAACCTTTGCCGGTTTTAAGACCGAGTTCATTGTTGGATTCCATTGTTTTGAGTACTTCCGGCATCTCTGTAATGTTAGGAGGATTATAGCTCTTGTTGCGGAAGTTATTAGCCGTCATATCTACGCCGCCGAAGTCGATGCGCTTACAAATTCCAAGTACGACTGCGCGCGGAATAAAGCTTGCTTTAACCGCAAGGTCAATGTCCTCCGGAGAGCAGTATCCGTTATCAAGCAGGTAGAATACTTCCTGGTTAAGGCACATCTGCATACGGTTGGCGATATAGCCGCGCACGAACTTCTTCATAAGCACCGGCGTCTTGCCGCAAGCCTCAAGAAGCTGAACGGTAACATCCGCAAATTCCTGCGGCGCCTGCTCCGCTTTGACGACCTCGACAAGCGGAATCAACTGCGGCGGAGCATACCAGTGCGCAATGACCGCCTGCTTCAGACGGCGCTCCGGAATAAGCTCAAATACATTCAAACCTGAGGTGTTGCTGGCGATAATCACATCATCCGCAAGAATATCGTCAAGCTGCCTGAAAAGCTCCAGTTTCGCGTCCTTATTTTCTACTATGGTTTCCTGAATGAAATCCGCGCCCTTGACCGCTTCTTCAACGGTAAGCGCAAAATTCACGCGCGCAAAGATTTTTTCTACGTCAGAAGCCGCAATCAAATCCTCTTCAGCGAATGTCTCTAATGATTTGTGCAGAGTGGCTTTAGCTTTTTCGCGCGTATCTTCGCTGCGCGTCCACATTGTTACCTCGCGTCCGCCAATAGCGAACATTTGCGCGATGCCCGGTCCCATTGTTCCTGCACCGAGTACGGCAACTTTTTTGATGTCATTTAGTGTTTTCATTTTTGACTTCCTTAGTTATATATTCACATTTGTAGGGGACGCGCACTGCGCGTCCCCCGAGTTTTGCCTGCTATGAATCAGAAACTGCCCTCTTCCCACGCTACAAGACGTACAAATCCGCCGTCAGCCATCTCGCAGCGGAACGGGAACGCCGCAATGGTCATACGTTTGCCTGTAACATCGTCAATGTTGCCGCCAGCGTTTTCGACCGTGCAGACACCGTGCTGCATAAACAGGCGGTGGCAGGGCTCATAGTCGTGGAATTTCTCCGCAGCGTCGTGACCGGTTGCGTCTTTGTACGCAGTGTCAAGCCACGGCATTTGCTCTTTAAGCGGATAATGCCACAGCGGAGCATCGGTCGCGCCCCAAGTACCGCTGATACCCTTAATGTGCTTGTCAAAAATCAGCCACTTAGCTACATCCGGTCCCATACCAGGATAGTAGTTGTAGTATTTGTCATTATTCTTTCTCCAAAAGCGCTGGAATCCGGTGTTAACCACTACCCAGTCATTTTCGCGAATCTCAAGACCGTCTTTCTTAGCGGCTTTTTCAAAATCGTCCGGCGTAAGTTCGTGCCAAATGTTTCCGAACTTTTTCGGGTCACCGTCTGCCGCATCCCACTTAGCATTGAATTCATCGTACAAATGGCGCATATCAAGGATGACGCCTGTTCCGATGCAGTGCTCTAACGGAATCTCATCAAAGCTGTAGCCGTAACGCTCACGGTCAACTTCTTCTTCGTGCAGAACGTGGTTCGGCGCGTCCATATGCGTTCCGGCATGCAGAGTGCCGGTATATGTCATTGTACGCTTATGGAAACGTCCGAGATACTGTCCGCGCGGGAACTGCAAATCCTGACGCGCGCCCGGGAACGGCCAAAGCGGAGTATCGACGCCCCACGGATTGGACAGGTCGTGGATTTTGGTCATCTTTGTCTTGTCCAAATAAAACTTGCTCTTATCGAGCGGCATATATGCCATTGGTATAATCCTCCCATTCATTTCTTACATTATAACCCATTATAAACCTCCCTCATTCCTATGTCAAGCACAAAACTAACATTTTTTTCGGGGATTTTTTGTATCAATTGCACGTATGGTTATAGGAGTCATTAGTCCAAAGCCGGCAGTCGAGAGCGGACGATGGGAACGCGTAGGAATTGCAAATTAGGACGAGAGAACGAGAGGCGTTAATCATTAGCTATTAGTCTTCAATCATTACTCGTGTATTATAACATATAAATACAGGTTTGTCAAGAGTTAATTTATGTACAGACGTAATTTTTTTCGTAAACTGAAAACTGATTTTATTAATTAACAAACCGGAAAATATCCGCGTCATTTTATATGACACACTTTTACCGTATGCTGCATATAATGCAGTATGAAAAGATTACATAGAATGAGCCGAAGACGCAGAGGCTCAAAGGGCGCACTTGCGATATTGATTTTCGCAGGTATTGCGGCTATTGTTATTTCAACTTTGGTCGAATTAACTTCAATAATGAAAGACATGGCTGCGGCACAAACTCAAAATGCCGTAACTATAGCCGTGAACTCTGCTATCGCCAAGCGAATGGCACACGGAGATATGGACTATGACGATCTAGTTACACTTGACAAGGACGATAACGGCAAGGTAAGCGCTATCGTAACCAATGTGTATTCAATAAATACAATTAAAGCCGGTCTGGCGGAAGAGATTGTGCAAAGCATAACCGGAGAGGGAGCCGCAAGAATCAGCATTCCGTTCGGGAACCTGTTCGGCTCCGCACTAACATCCGGATTAGGTCCGGAAATACCTATAAAAATAGTGTCTATCAACACGGCGGATATTGACTTTAAGAACCATTTCAGCGCGGCGGGGATTAACCAAACCCGTCACGAAATAGTAATAACGATTGATGTTAAGATAAAGGCTCTTGTTCCCGGAGGAACTGTAAGCACGGAAACCTCAACGCATTTTATCGTCGCGGAAACTGTGATAGTCGGTTCCGTGCCGGACAGTTACACATACTTTGAAGGCGACGACAAATGGGATGAAAACCTTGAGCGGTTTGACATTATGAATTAACATCGTAAACACTCAATGCGGGATAATCCCGCATTGAGTGTTTGTATTAAATTTGTTTTACTTAAACTCTGCTTTCACGGTTCATATCAACTACCGCCAGTGTCTTGCCGAGCGGACGGAGAATTTTCAGAACAGTACCTAACTGCGGATCAGTTTTGCCGTTTTCAATTCGTGCTATCACCGGTTGTTTTATTCCGCTTAGTTCCTCCAAAGCCCGTTGTGTAAGATTTTCATCCTGCCGCGCTTTTAGGATTTCGCCAACGATTTTAACCTTTAAGTCTATCTCATCCCATTCTTCCTGTGTAAGAACAGTTATCGAACTGCGTATATCTTCCCAAGTCGTAGGTTTCTTATTCAAAGTCATCGCTCCTTTCAAGAAAATCGGCTAAATTACGTTTTGCTTGTTCAAGCTCTCTCTTCGGAGTTTTTTGCGTGGTCTTTGTAAAGTGATGAAGCAGTAAATATTTTTCATCTTTCCAGTGTATATAAAAGAACCTATCGTTTGTAGGGCGCATCTCCCATATATCATCTTCAATGTGTTTAACATACGGAACCCCAACACGAGAGCCATATTCAGATAGGATAGCCATATATTCAAGGATTTTTTTGAGTTTAATTCGTTCGCTTTTGTTCTTCGCCGCCGCAATTTCTAATTCTTTAATATATTCCGTTATCGGCTCATTTCCAGATTTGTCTCTGTAAATTGGAATTTTATACATCTTATGAAATTGCCCTTATAGATTATTATAACTAATTAATTATCAGGTGTCAAGCTTTTTATAAAATAAAAATTATATCTCGCTTTTTTTGTCTCTGCCCATCAGCGACACTGTGGCTACTCGCGGATCCGCTTTGTTGTACAATATATCGTACAGAGCATTCGTAATCGGAGTTTCTACTCCGCAGCTATTAGCAAGTTTGAATACAGATTCCGCAGCGTAATATCCCTCCACAACGGCGCCTACCGACGCCATAGCGTCATCAACGCTCATTCCCTCGCCTATGTTCAGACCGGCGCGTCGGTTTCTGCTATGTCCGGATGTGCAGGTCACGATAAGGTCGCCGACTCCCGCTAATCCTGAAAATGTTTCACGGCGACCGCCGAGCTTTTCACCTAACCGCGCCATCTCGCTTAAACCGCGTGTCATAAGCATCGCTTTGGTGTTGTCGCCGTAGCCCAATCCGTCGCTGATACCCACCGCTATCGCCATTATATTCTTAATAGCTCCGCTGATCTCAACGCCGATAATATCACCTGAAGTGTAAACGCGAAAGTCGGACGACATAAACGCGTCCTGTACGGCACGCGCGGTGATATTGCTCCAAGCCGCCGCAACACATCCGGTAGGAATACCGCGCGCGACTTCTTCCGCGTGCGAGGGTCCGCTGAGTACCGCAATCCGTTCTAAGTTACCTAAAACATCACTCAGAACAGCTGATAAGCGGTTTCCGGTAGAGCTTTCAATACCTTTAGCAACCGAAACGATTATAGCATCCCGGCAAACCTTCCCGCGCAGCAACTCCGCGTTTTCACGCAAACGTACGGACGGACAGGCAAAAACGATAAACTCGTCATCTTCAATTCCGTCAAGTGAATCAATCAGCTGTAACTGCTCAGGCAGAACAACGTCCGGCAGATACCGCGACACTCGGGACCCATCAATAACATCCGCGTGAGGCTTAGACAGAAACCTCAGTGCGGTATCGTGACCATTTTTTACAAGCAGAGCCGCAAGCGCCGTCCCCCACGCTCCGCTGCCGATTACACTTACTTTCAATCTTGTTTCTTCGCTCCGAATTTAGTTTCATTACCGCGGATAAGTCTGTTGATATTTGGTATATGCATACACAATATCAGTATACCGCAAGCTACCGCCAGTATCGTGGCGGTCTGGTTATGTATAAATATATATGTCCATAAGGGAAACGCTATTACTCCGGCAATGACAGAACCAAGAGACACATAGCGTGTAGCCGCAACCACCAGTATAAACACTATCCACGCCAGCGCGCCGACAAGAGGCTGTATCATAAACGCAGTAATCCCGCAGACAAGAACTCCCTTGCCTCCGCGAAACCCGTACCATATAGGCATTACGTGTCCGACCATTGCAAAGAACCCGGCGAAAAAGCGCGCTATTACATAACCGTCGGCGCCGATAAGTTTTTCTATTTGATGTCCGACCCAGTAATGCGCCGCAACTACCGCAACTGCCGTTTTAAGCGTGTCGATTACGAACGTTCCTATTGCTCCTTTTAATCCGAACACGCGGTACATATTCGTTAACCCCGCGTTACCGCTGCCAAGCTCCCGGATATCCTGTCTATAGAGCGTCCTTGCGACGATAATCGAGCCATTCACCGCACCTAATAAATAAGCAGCTACAGCTACCACTACTAATGAAAATACAAGCATATCCTAATCTTCCCCTCTGTTCCTGATAGTTATCTTTATAGGCGTCCCCTCTAACCCAAACGTCGAGCGAATCTGGTTCTCTAAATAGCGCTGATACGAAAAATGGAACAACTCTTTATCGTTACAAAACACCACAAAGTGCGGAGGCTGAATTCCGACCTGAGTCATATAATACAGTTTTAGCCGTTTGCCTTTGTCAGTGGGAGGCTGAACACGCTGAACGGCGTCGGCAAGCACATTATTTAGAAGTCCCGTAGTAATCCTTGTCACGCTTTGCCCGTAGACATAGTTGATAAGCTCAAACAGTTTTTCGACCCGAAGCCCTGTCGACGCGGAAATCGTCACTGACGGCGCATAGCTCATAAAGTCCGGGATATACTCCTTGCCTACACCGTTGCCGCCGCTGATGAGATCCCACTTGTTTACGACGATTATACTTGCCTTACCGGCTTCGTGAGCTAAACCCGCAACTTTAGTGTCCTGCTCCGTCAAGCCCTCAGAAGCGTCAATCATAATCAGGCAAACATCCGCGCGCTCTATAGCCTGCTGAGCGCGGAGTACGCTGTAATGCTCAATACGTTCTTCCACCTTGCTTTTTCTGCGAAGTCCGGCAGTATCAATGAAAACATATTGTCCGTGTTCATTGCTGAATTCTGCGTCTACAGCATCGCGGGTAGTCCCGGCAACATCACTGACGATTACGCGCTGTTCGCCGAGTATCCGGTTTACAAGAGAGCTTTTGCCAGCGTTGGGCTTACCAATAACAGCGACTTTTATTGTATCATCTTCACCGGAATTGTCAAGGGGTTCTGATAAATTATTCACAATTTCATCAAGTAAATCACCAGTCCCGTGACCGTGTACCGCGCTGACCGCTATAGGTTCACCAACGCCAAGCGAGTAAAAATCAAATAAATCCGGATTGCTATACCCAGTTCCGTCAGACTTGTTGACAGCTAACAGAATATGTTTCTTAGAGCGCAGCAGGTAGTCCGCCACATCCTTGTCCGCCGCCGTAACGCCGGTATTTATGTCACAGACAAGCACTATAACTTCAGCAAGCTCTATCGCTATTTGCGCTTGGTCGCGAGTGAATTTGATTATCGCGTCATCGGTCTTAGGTTCGATTCCGCCTGTATCAACTATACGGAACTCCCGTCCGTTCCACTCACAGTCTGCATAGATACGGTCGCGCGTCACGCCCGGAGTATCCTCCACGATAGATAAACGCTGACCCGCGAGCTTGTTAAAAAGCGCGGATTTGCCGACATTAGGGCGTCCTACGATCGCTACTATAGGTTTAGTACTCATAAGTTAAATACCGTTTCTGCAAATTTTGCGCCGTCGTTTTCACAGACGACAACTTCTATGTTAAGCTCCCGCCGAACATCATCTACGCTTACATCGTCAAGGAATACGTCTCCTCCGTCGCGAAGCATTACGTTGGGAATATACAGACTTAATCCGAGTTCTTTTCCGCTCAGCTGAGCAATCAAATCACCGCCTGTAACAAGACCTGCAACGTCTACACTGTGCCCGAATTTATCGTTTTGAATTGCGTAAATCTTTCCGTATTCCCCAATCAAGCGTTGGAACATAGGCGCTGCGGCAACTCCGGTGGCAATACTGAACGGCTTATAGTCTTTCT
>JAITQY010000133.1 GCA_031288675.1 Oscillospiraceae bacterium
TATTAAAAGAGGCGGTTTATGTTCTATTATCTCAACGGAAAAGTTACACATATAGAGGCTAACCTCGCGGTAGTGGACTGCGGCGGAGTTGGGTACGCTTGCAGGACTTCTGCGCGTACACTGTCGGAGATTAAAACCGGCGATAACGCGAAACTTTATACATATTTACTTGTTCGTGAAGACGCATTTGAGATTTACGGGTTTACCAAGCTGTCGGAGCTTAACGCGTTTAAGTCGCTTATATCGGTAAGCGGAGTGGGTGCGAAAAGCGCGCTGGCTATACTATCCGCTTCCGCGCCGGAAGATCTTGCGGTAGCCATCGTCGGCGGAGATGAGAAAGCTTTAACTCTCGCGCCTGGAATCGGTCGTAAAATCGCGCAGAGGATACTCCTTGAGCTTAAAGATAAATTCAAGAGCGAATTAGGCGGACTTGACCTCTCGGATGCTTCCGGAATTGCCGTTTCCAGCGCCCGCGCGGCGGCTGTCAATGAAGTAGCTGAGGCGCTGATTGTACTCGGATACACTACGGCGGAAGTAAACGCGGCAACTAAAAAAGTGCCGCCGGAGCTTTTGACGAGCGGTAATGTCGGTGAGATTATCCGGCACATATTGAAAGGTTCGGTTAAGTAATGGCAATTGAAATTTCCAAAAACAGCGCTTCTGAAAGAGAAAACAGCGAACCGCTGACGCTTCGCAGCTATATCCCGGAAGACGACGGTGAGTACTCTCTGCGTCCGCAGTTTCTTCAGGAGTTTATCGGGCAGGAGAAAGTTAAGCAGAATCTGTCCGTATACATTCAGGCGGCGCGGGAGCGGCAGGAACCGCTTGACCACGTGCTTCTGCACGGACCGCCCGGATTGGGCAAGACGACATTGGCTCAGCTGATAGCTAACGAGATGGGCGTTAACCTGCGTAAAACCTCCGGACCGGCAATCGAGAAACCTAAAGACCTCGCCGCTCTCTTGACGAACCTTAACGAGAATGACGTACTCTTTATTGACGAGATACACCGGATAAACCGCACGGTGGAAGAGATTCTCTATCCCGCTATGGAAGATAACGAAATCGACATTATTATCGGTCAGGGACCGAGCGCGAACAGCATTCGGCTGGAACTGAAACATTTTACTCTTGTCGGCGCAACGACGCGTTCCGGGCAGCTTTCAGCTCCGCTTCGTGACCGCTTCGGCGTGATACTTAAACTTGAGCTTTACACCCCCGTGGAGCTGAAGCGCATAATCGAACGCAGTGCGAATATACTTAATATAGCGATCGACTCTGACGGCGCGCTGGAGCTTGCCAAGCGAAGCCGCGGAACTCCGCGTATCGCAAACCGTCTGTTGCGCCGCGTGCGTGATTTCGCGCAGGTAATCGCGGACGGGGTAATAACGCGTGAGGTCGCGGACGATGCACTAAATCGACTGGAAATAGATAGAATTGGATTGGATAATATAGACCGCCGGCTTTTAGAAAGCATTATCACAAATTACGGGGGCGGTCCTGTAGGCTTAGAAACGCTTTCCGCTACGGTCAATGAGGAATCTGTCACAATAGAGGACGTTTACGAACCGTATCTTATGCAGCAGGGATTCTTGACGCGCACTCCGCGCGGACGCTGCGTGACAAAAGCGGCATATGAACATCTCGGTATACAGATGCTTGGCGCGGATAGCGCGCAAATCAGCTTAGAGGAGTAGACTTATAAATGGGTAAATATTTCGGCACGGACGGAATTCGCGGAATCGCAGGCACGGAGCTGTCGCTTGACCTTGCGTACCGTATCGGGCTGTCCGCCGCCAAAGTACTCGGTGAAACCGAGCGGCACGATCCTAAGATTGTAGTTGGCAAAGACACCCGTCTTTCCGGAGACGCTATTGAAGCCGCACTTTGCGCCGGGCTTCTTGGCGGAGGAGCGGATGTGATTCAGCTTGGCGTAGTTCCGACTCCGGCAGTAGCGTTTGTAACGACTTCGGTTAAAGCGGATGCAGGTATAGTGATTTCGGCGTCACACAATACTTTTGAATATAACGGAATCAAAATCTTTAACGGAAGCGGCTTCAAGCTCTCCGATACACTGGAGAGGCAGATTGAGAACCTTCTTGACGCAGGCTTTACTGCTACGGCAGACGGTGCGAAACTCGGGTGTGTATTGCGTGGAGCGGAACTTAATATTACAGAGTACATACAGCATCTGCGTAATGCGGCGCGTATCAGCCGCCGTTATAAGGTTGGCGTGGATTGTAGTAACGGAGCGGCTTACGCTACGGCGGAGCGGTTGTTCGGTACATATTGCTCAGAGTTGCAAATAATCGGTGACGAGCCAGACGGATTCAATATCAACGATTGCTGCGGCTCGACCGCGCCGGAGAAGCTCGCGGCTCTTGTGGTCAAAGAAGGGCTTGACTGCGGTTTTGCGTTTGACGGCGATGCTGACCGCTGTATCGCGGTTGACGAGCGCGGTACAATTGTGGACGGCGACAAGATTATGGCAGTCATAGCGGAGTATATGCAAAGCTCCGGTGAACTTACCGGAGGGACGCTTGTAGCGACTGTGCTTAGCAATATCGGGTTACACGAATTCGCTAAAACGCGCGGAATGAACCTGCTTGCGGCTGACGTCGGCGACCGTCACGTTTTGGAGCTTATGCAAAAGGTCGGCGCGGTACTCGGCGGCGAACAGTCTGGACATATCATTTGCTTCAACGAGGCGACTACCGGTGATGGTCAGCTTGCAGCGATGAAAGTTCTCTCCGCTATGTCGGCGAGCGGTAAAACTCTGTCAGAGCTTGCTTCGGCGGTAAAATATTATCCGCAGACGATGGTCAATAAGGTTGTAGCCGACAAAGATGCGGCGCTTGCGAGCCCTGCGCTTAAAGCGGCAATAGAGACCGCAGAAAAAGAGCTTTCCGGTTTGGGCAGAGTATTAGTGCGCGCATCCGGTACGGAACCGAAAATACGTGTGTTTGTAGAAGCGCCTGTTCAGGAACAGGCAGAACGGCTTGCGAATGAAATCGCAAAAGCGGTATAAACTAAAGTTATGAATGTTACACAAGAATTTACACAATCGTTTGTAAAAGGATGTCTGCGGGGCGAAGATCCGGAGTGCCGTAAGGTTTGCCCGTTTGGATTGGATGTCAAGGATTTTCTTGCTAAAACGGCTAAGGAAAAGTGGAGCGCGGCATATAAGACATACCGTAACGCTGTTGTATTTCCGGGCGTTGTTGCCGCATTATGTCCGGAGCCGTGCAAATCTGCTTGTGTTTTGAATAACGCCCCGATACTCATAAATGCGGTTGAAAATGAAGTACTCGCAAACGTAAAGAAACGCGGGGCTGACTTCTACGCGGTACCGCCTAAGGACAAGCGTGTAGCGGTAGTCGGCGCTGGCGCCGCGGGACTTGCCTGCGCGCTTGGACTGGCTAACCATCAGTTCAAGGTAACTGTATTTGACGGTGCAGAGGGTTGGGGAGGAAGTTTGCGCGCGCACCAAAACTTTGATCAATTCAATGCGGATTTCAATGACCAGTTCGTCGCAGTAAAAGTAGAGTTCGTCTTTGGTCATAGCGGTGAAATCTCGGACTCTGATTATGACGCGGTCTACCGTGCGCCGGATCGCGGCAACGCTATTGAAGAAATCGTGCTTGGCAAACAAGCCGCGACCGATATAGAAATTTACCTGCAAACCGGCAAATATCCGGAACGCGCGCCCGTAAACGTGCCTGGCGAACCATCTGTTGTAAAAGACGTGATTAACGCCGCCCTTGAAGCGTCACGCTGTATTCAGTGCGACTGCAACAAATGTGGCGAGGCATGCAGTATGCTGCGGAACTTCAAGAAAGATCCGCACAGGATTGCTTTAGAATTTTTTGCGGACAGTCACGTTAACCCGCCGCTAAGTACGCACAGTCTCGGACGTGAGGCATACAGTTGTAATAATTGCGGCGCGTGTAAAGAAGTCTGCCCTAAAGGTATTGATCTCGGCGAATTGTTCAGTTCTTACCGCAGAATGAGGGCGGAAAACGGCACTGTTCCTACTGCGTTTCACGATATTTTTCTTCGCCGTGCGGAAGAATTTAATGCCGCCGGACGCATAATTATGCCGAAAGACGGCTCTGATTATCTTTTCTTTCCGGGATGTTCTGTGGCTGTGGAACTTCCAGGAACTACCGAAAAACTCTATACGTATCTGCGAGAACGCTACGGTGTTGGATTATTAGAACGTTGCTGCGGCTCCCCGTCGATGTGGGCAGGTGAAGGAGGCGATCAGTTTGACCTCAGCGGTGAAGTCGACGGCAAAACAATAATTTACGCCTGTCCCAGCTGCCATGAGACCCTTTCAAACCAATACCCGAATCTCAAATTAGTTTCCGTTTATGAACTTATTGAGCCGTCAGATATTTCCGGCGAATACGCGCTTTTCCATGCTTGCGCGTCGCGAAGCAATACTCCGCTGCGGCAGACTGTCGAAAAACTTTGTACCGACAGCAAACTCGCGGTTAGCAAGAGCGCGCTTAGGTGCTGCGGTTACGGAGGTCAGACGCTTCTTGCCAATCCCGATAACTATGACCAATGGTCAACGGACAGCGCTAATCTTTCAGGGCTGCCTTATATCGTCTATTGCGGTAATTGCCGGGAAACTTTCAAACGAAAAAATAAGGAGGTATATCATATTTTGGAGCTGCTATTCCCAAGCGACGGTAACCGTGCCGCACACAATGAAAATCTTATTATCAGTGATGAAGCCCGCGCATTTATGAACTCTCATCTTATGAGTGAAGCTGACGTCTGGGAGGTTATCAGCCATGCTGAAAACAGTTCAGACAAGTTTGAAAGCCCGGACGGAACTATTCTTGCGTCGCTTGTAAAAAATATCCTTACCTATTGGGTGGAGTACAAACCGCTTGGCGGCGATAAATTTGAAGTCGTCAACGCGTATTATCACCGGATGAAATTCCGGCAGGAGGGTTCAGCAAATGTCTAACGCAACCCCGAATGAAAGCATTGCTTGGAAGTGTTCAAAGTGTGATGTGCCAGTGGTAGTGAAAAAAACAGTTTTTGACTATCTTGGAAATACATT
>JAITQY010000174.1 GCA_031288675.1 Oscillospiraceae bacterium
ATTTCGCCGCTTCGTCCGTTGCGTGTATGACGAAACCGAAGATTCGGTGAAAGACGTTTTCAGGCGGCTGTCAGGTAGTGCAAGCGCGTTTGACGCGCTCGTTAAATGGCTGACAGACAACGGCTATCAGTATGCGTTCAACCCAAAAAATAATAATATGGAGCAGTCAGCCATAACGTTTATGAAAACGATTGACGGCAGCGTGCCAAGCGGCGGTTTCGATATATATGACCATACTCATATCGGGGTTCGTATGGAGTTCAATGCGCTTGAGAAACCTCCGCAGAAGTTCTGCCTGACGATTCAAAAGCCCAGAGAAATTTTGAACGCATTCAGCGGGTTGCCGCCGGAAGTACAGAAATTCATCGTACAGCACCATTGCAAATGTGCCGGCTGTGGATATTGTACTCAGCGAAGCAGAGGCAAAAACAAACCGTTTACAATTTGTGCAGAATATGACGGAAAAACCTATCCGTTTTGCCCGATTCAGCACGTCTATACTTACCGCTGGACTGAATTGAACGATGAATTGAAGAACGGAATAACCGCATATCTTGATTATCTTCAGAACACAATACAAGCGTCCTGAAAATCTCCGGAAAGGAAACGAAAAAAAATGTCGGCACAATTTGAAAGTTTCAAGTATCTGCAACTGCCCGCCTTGCGGTTTATCGGCATTGACGCGTGGCGCACCCAAGAGGGCTGGGGAGACCATTGCAGGGGTTCAAACTTCCAAACGGGCAAGCCCTTTGACACTTGATTGCATAGCCACAGGGCGGTTATGGCTTTCAGCTCTGTGGCTATGTAATTGGTTTTGTGCTATGTGCAATTACTCCATCACTAATAGGACATTTAGTGGGGTATTTCGGAACCTTTTTTCGGAAAAAAAGCCTCTGCCAATTTGCGGGCAAAATTTCCGCTTGCAATCTGCAGAAGTTTGTGATATAATATAGTTATGCTTTTTTTATGTCCGCGCAAGTGGCATTGAAATACAGAGATTTTACGGATTTTTCATGGAGAGGGTGATTGGCATAATGTCAATATTCGGAGAATTTTGGAAATCCCTGGGTCCGGTCGGTCCGTGCGCCGCTCTTTTTGTCATAGGCGTGCTCCTTATTTTAGGCATTGCCTTTAATTGGAAGTGGCTGTACCCTTCTTCGCGCAAATACCCAAATTATAAACCCGGCATTCGCAGGGTATTGACGCTGGTCGTCGGCATTATGCTGGTAATCTGCAGCGTTTTTTTCTACATAATCCGCGATTCGTTATACTGGCTTTAATAACTCAACGACTATCGGCTGAAAGCCGATAGTCGACAATAAACAGGAAGAGGTTGACTTTAATGGGACTGCTTAACAAGATGATGGGGCTTGGCGGCGCTAAGTCTGATGCGAAAAAACAGGAAATCCGTGATGTATTCAACGCGCGGGTTGAAAACGGCGCAGAGTATACCGTTCTTGCGGCGATGAATTTAGTTACGGAAAAAAAGTTTCTTAAAGAAGTTCGGACATATTACAACTACATAATCGGATACAAGGACTCAGAAAACCCGGAAATTGTAGTTATCTCTACAGATAGCGAGGTGTCGAGAGTCGGGGAGCCTATTTGCTGCAAAAAAAGCGACTGCCTAAAGGCGAATTACCTTGAAAAAGCGGGATTGTTCACGATTGAACACCCCGCACTTGAAAACCAAGCACTGAACTTTAGCATAATCTTGACTTCTGCCTTAGGATACACGATAAGCGTGTCATATTTAGAGGAATATGCGCCTTTTACAGAGTTCTTCAAGACGCGGTTTGTAGTTTAGTAAACCGCTCTGCGCGCTCAACTCGACCGAGTAGATAATCGCTGTGGGGAGCGGCGTCCGCTTCACTCTTGCCGAACTGCTCGCATTCCGCAGAGCCATGCTGAACAATACCGCAACGACGGACGCGTACGATTACATGCTGACTATCGGTATATTGGTGCAATGGGGCGTTTGCGTTTAATAAAGATGAAATCATAAAAAATTCGCAGTATGAGTTTTATATATTTACTGCGTAAGCCGCGCCGCTTTTCGCGCAATACAGGCGAATCCCAACCGCCTCTTTGATCAACCGTCAAGGGGCGATTTTGTTTTCACCGCTCGCATAATATAAGACTGAAATAAATGGTATCGTTGCCGCTTGGCGCCAACTGTGCGGAGAGTTGCGGACGTCTGCTCAGAGTGCAACGTTAAGCTGAGTTCGTGTCCACCGTATGATGTTTAGTCAATCTCTTTGATGTTTCTCGCAAACATACGATTGGCGGCATGTTTATGCGGCACACCGGAAGAATTGCAGTCAAACACATACTCACAGCAGTTTTCAATGTACCAGTCGTGAAAATACGTGAACAGCTCGCCGGACTTCCAGGCGTAAATAGGGGTTTTCTCAGGAGCGCGGGGGATGAACGGCTTATTTACGAATGTTTGAAACGCTGCAAGACCGCCATCGTTGACGTGTGATTTATAGTTGGCCATAATCTCGGCGCGCAAATCTGGTTTGATGTATGCAAACACGCCGCTTGAGTACAAAATATCGTAGTTTTCGGTAAGGCGGTAATGCAGCAGGTTGGCGGTGAAAGTGTTCACGGTGACCCGCGCTTTCTCCGCGAGTGACCGTGCCTTTTCAATCCCTGCTTCCGACAAATCAAACGCGCTAACGATATAACCGCAGCGAGCGAAGAACACAGCGTCCTTTCCCTCGCCGCAGCCAATATCAAGCAGCTTCAGCGGTCGGGTCGGCGGAAGATAGCGCAGGACGTCATAACACATCGTTGACGGCTCCACGCCCCAGTAATAATCCTCGCTGTCGTAGACTTTGTTGTAGTGAATACTCGCCGAAGTCTGGTCAATCCCGAACAGTTTATCAGTTGACACGCCAAGTTCCGCCGCGAGTGCGGGCATAAGCGTTACATCGGGGAATGACTCGCCGCGTTCCCATTTACTTACTGCGGGAGCGGACACATTCAGCCGGCCGGCAAGCTGTTCCTGCGTCAAACCGTGCTGCGCGCGCAGCGCCTTTATGGTATCGCCAAAGTTTCTGTTCATAGAATACCTCCGTGTAGTTAGATTTGTTCCGGAACATATTAAAGATACCACAAAATCAAAAAAAGTTCAACGGAACAGTACGCCAGCTGAGTTTAACTATGGGTTAAATTTAATTGTTTAGTCCAATTTGAAATGAAGATATATTCCGGTTTGTATTATGTAATTGACAAAGCCGGAAAGGTGTGCTATACTGAAGTCGTAAAAATCTATGAAGGGAGACGCAGCTATGAAATTTACATTCTACGAGAAGAGCAGCGAGAAAAACGCAGTGCTTACCGACGAGCTTAAAGCCTATGCGGAGAAGAAAATCTCCAAGGTGGAGCGTTTATTCCGCGACAGCAGCGGCTGTGACGCCAACGTTCGCGTTTGGTCGGAACGCGGTCGCTACGGAGTAGAAGTCACGCTTACCGTAAGCGGTTTATTCTTCCGTGTCAGTGAGCTTACCAGCGATGCCAAAGCAAGCGTAGACAGCGCGGTTGCCGCTCTTGAGCGTCAGGCGCGCAAACACAAAACTAAGCTTGCCAAGCGTATTCGCGGGGGAATGAACGAACCCGAACTTGCCGCAATCCCGTATTTAGCTGATGACACAGACGCCGGAGAAAGCGAGTTCAAGATTTCCCGTATCAAGCGCTTTGCGATTAAACCAATGAGCGTTGATGAGGCGATACTTCAAATGAACTTGCTTGGGCATCAGTTCTTTGCGTTCCGCAATGAGGATGAGGGCGGAGCTTTCGCCATTGTGTATATCCGCAAGGACGGCACATACGGTCAAATAACGAGCATAGACGATTAATTACTTTATGCAGGCGGAGCGGCAGATTGCCGCTCCGCTTTTGAAATTTTGCTTTGTGCTGTTAACATTTAGCTGACAATAAAAATTATAAGGTATCAAAATATAATAAGCACAGACCGAATAATTATTATTCGGTCTGTGTTAATGATTATGAAATCAAAATACTCTGCGCCCTGTAATATAAGTCTTATCATAATAACTGTCGGAAAGGTTGTTTAGTTTGACCGTATCTCCTCCGCTGGAGCTGTGGATGAATACGCCGTCACCGAGATACATTCCGACGTGATTGACGCTTCCGCCCGGACCGAAGAACACAAGATCGCCAAGCTGTAAATCATCCTTACTTACTTTCGTGCCGAGCTTACTCTGTCTGCCGGAATTATGCGGCAGATCATAGCCGTGCTGCTGGGCGATATAGTAGATAAATCCGGAACAATCAAAGCCGGTTTCAGGGCTTATTCCGCCGTATTTGTAGTCGATACCTATAAGGCTCATTCCTAAATCCGCCATCGCGCCGATTGTTGTGTTTGTATCGAACGACAGTGAGTGAGTACTGTTTGTGTAACTGTAGTTTTTAGCGGATTTGACCGTAACAGGTGTTCCGGAGGAACTTGTTTCTGCAACTGTATTATCTGAGGCAAAGATTATACGTACGTAATCGCTGTGTATGTAGCCGGTTTTACCATCGTCAAGTTCAACTTTATACCACTTGGTAAAGGCGCCGATTACATCAACGGTTTTTCCGAGACCAAGCTGTTTGATCACTCCGGCATCCTGATCCGGCTTCTCACGCACGTTGACGATTTCACCGACGATTTCACCAGTACCCACCGGGAAAACAGCTCCGTCAATCGGAGCGACGAACTCCGCTTTCATAAATCCGCGTTTACCGCGGTAAACGACTTCATACCATTCGTTATTTGCCCATTTGATGATAACGACATTGTCGGACTTATTCGCCTGTGCAAGCGAAACAGAGCCTGTATTCGGCTGTTCACGTAAGTTTACATCGTTACCCTTTACAATACCCGCGCCCTCATTAGCGGCGGACGCTTTGGCTCCGCCTAAGGCAATCACTAAGCACATTACTGCTAAGGTCATAATAATAGCGCTAAGTTTTTTATATCTCTTTAGTACCAATTTAAGAATTCCCCCTATGGTTTGCGACCCTGAGGAAATCTGTACAGCTTATCCTGATTGGCGGTTATTTTTTCAAATACCGGTCTAACCAAGTTGCGGCTAAGTCTATAGCCGTGTACAATCCTTCTTTTGTAGCTTTGTTAACTACACGGTCGCGTGATTTTATTTCAGGATCTGTCATCAGCAGTTTTAGTTCCACTAATTTTGACATATCAAGGTCTTTGACCTTCTCGGTCTTAGCTACCCGCATTTGAACGATATATGGAGAAGTAACGTCACCGTAGTAAATGATTCCGTTCTCCGCGCCCTGACGCTGCAGGGGATATCCTCGGTAGCTCAAGGTTTTTGCCGTTTTCTTTTCGGCCATTATGCCCTCCTTCCATTCGGTGTAACCGAATTGTAACACATTTGTTTCCGCTTGTCAAGCTTTTTTTGAAAAAAATATCCAGCGAGATTGAAAAATCTTGGTCTGTGTCGCTTTTTGCAAAGATTTCTATTCCTCCATGCCCAAGTACGATCTAAGAAGTTCCCGAAGCAAATCGTCTCTTTCTACAGAGCTGATAAGGGTACGCGCCTTGTTATAACTGGTGATATATGTTGGATCCTCCGTACAAAGATAACCGATAAACTGGTTTATCGGGTCATACCCTTTTTCATGGAGCGCGTCATATACGCTGTTCACAATAGTGCGAATCGCTGTGCCTTTAGTGATTTGCTTAAATTCCTGCGTGGAGTTTGATGCGTCGCCGGATTTGTTCGGTTGATTGCTCATTGATGTTCCTCCTTAATTTAATAGCTGCTAGCAAGTCATAGGTAATGAAATGTGCTTTCCTATACCATTCAATCTGCCTGTGTGTTCAGAAAACGCGGAGTTAACCGTAAAACAAATTAGTCCCTGCGCGTTATCCGTTGACTGTTCTCAATTCCGCGCCGGTTTTAGCTTTCAGTTCCGCGATTACCGCGCTTATTATAGGGTTGATTTCCTCGTCTGAAAGGCTGCGTTCCGGTGAGCGGAAAGTCAGACTAAACGCAACGCTCTTCCTGCCGGAACCGACTTGTTCACCGGAGTAAATATCAAACAACTCAGCGTCTTCAAGAGTTTTTCCTCCGGCGGTCCGAATTGCGTACAGCATTTCAGCAATTGTAACTTTTTCGTCACAAATAAGCGATAAGTCGCGCAGTACCGCCGGGAATCTCGGTGACGCTGTATATACAGTTTCGCTGCCCCAAGCCTCAAACAATGCCGCAACGTCGAACTCAGCCGCATAAGCTTCTTCAATATTCTCCGGATGAACTTGCCCTAATATACAAATAATATTGCCGTTGACACTGATTTCTGCCTGACGACCCGGATGGTAGTCCGCGTTTGAGCTTGCCGTGACGGTGAACCCGATAATGTGCAGACGCTCCGTGAGCAGTTTTTCAACGTCCGACTTAAAACCGAGAAAATCAACGTTTCCGCCGTATGCCGCCATACTCAGTTTGGTACGCTCATCCGGAAGAAGCTGACCCGCGACCGGCAGATATACCCGTGCGACCTCGTAGAATTTTGCGGTCTCAGTCTTATAGTTGCGGTTCAGCCGTATGATTTCTAACATTGACGGCAGAAGAGATATTCTGGCACGGGATTTATCTTCCCCCAACGGATTGATAAGTGTTAATGCGCCTTCCGAAGTCAGGCTGTAAGTAAGCGTTTCATTATACCCAAGTGCGCGCGCGGTTTCACCTATCAAACCACGGAATTTTTGCAAACGCGTTAACCCGCGTTCTCCGCTCATACCTAATAAAGGAGTTTCTTCGATAACGTCATAGCCGTAGAACCTTGCAACCTCCTCCGCAATATCCTGCCAAGCCTCAATATCTGCCCGCCAACTCGGAGCCGTAACG